>NZ_VKHS01000470.1 GCF_014141525.1 Streptomyces calidiresistens | reverse complement strand
CGCCGGGCCCTCCCCCACCTCCCGCGACCGGAAGTCCCCCGACCTCCGCCGCGCGCGTCGCTCGGTGGGCTCGGTCTTCGCCGTCCACGGCGCGGTGACCGGATGCTTCGCCACCCGCATCCCCTGGATCCAGGATCATCTCGGCCTGGGGACCGGACAGTTGGGGCTCGCCCTGGCCTTTCCCGCGATCGGCGCCGCGGTGGCCATGCCGATGGCGGGGCGCATCGTGCACCGGTGGGGCGCCCGGGCGGCCCTGCGCACCCTGCTCGTCCTGTGGTGTCTGGCGCTGGCGCTGCCCGCCCTCGCCCCGCATCTCGCCCTCCTCTGCCTGGCCCTGGCGATCTTCGGCGCCACCGCCGGCATGGCCGACGTGGTGATGAACGCCCAGGGCGTGGAGGTGGAGGAGCGGTACGGCCGGTCGATCATGTCCGGCCTGCACGGGCTGTGGAGCGTCGGCGCCCTGGTGGGCTCCGCCGTCGGGGTGGCCGCCGTCCACCTCGGCGTGGACGCCCGGCTCCACCTCCCCACCGCGGCCCTGTTCCTCGCGGTGCTCGCGCGGTTCGCGGTGCGCGGGGTGCTGGACGTGCGCGCCGAGCCCGGCGAGGCGGCACCGCCCCGCTTCACCCTGCCCCCGCGCTCCGCCCTGCTGATCGGGGCGGTCGGCATGTGCGCCGTCTTCGGCGAGGGTGCCGGAATGGACTGGTCCGGGGTCTACCTGCGGGAGATCACGCACAGTTCGGAGACCGTGGCGGCGGCCGGCTACACGGGCTTCGCCTGCACCATGGCCATCGCCCGTCTGCTCGGCGACGCCGTGGTGCGGCGGATCGGGGCGGTGCGCACCGTGCGGGTCAGCGGCCTGCTGGCCGGCGCCGGCGGCGCCCTGGTGGTGATCGCCCCGGTGCCCGCCGTCGGCGTGACCGGCTTCGCGCTGCTGGGCGTGGGCATCGCCGTCGTGGTCCCGCTGGCCTTCGCCGCCGCCGGCCGCAGCGGCGCGCAGCCGGCCCGGGCGATCGCCGGGGTGGCGACGATCACCTACACCACCGGTCTGGTCGCGCCGGCGGTGATCGGTCTGCTCGGCGAGGTGGCCTCGCTGCGGATCTCCTTCGCCCTGGTGACCGGGGCCGCGCTGGTGCTGTTCCTGTGCGCCGGCGTGCTGGCCCCCGGGCGGACGCCCGCCCCGACCGGGGCCGCGATCACCGGTGCCGCCACGGGGGGCACCGGGGTCCCGCCCACCCCGGTGGTCGGGGTGGGCGGGTCCGGTCCGGCCCCGGACACCGGGGGCGGCTCAGTCGACGGCGGCGGCCATGCGGCGCACGGCCTCGGCGAGCAGCGCGGGTGAACACGCCAGGTTGATCCGCACCCGGCCCTCTCCCCCGGTGCCGAACTCCGGCCCGGGGGAGAGCGCCACCCGTCCGCGCTCCAGGAAACGGGCCGCCGGGTCCGGCTCCCCGGGCCACAGTTGACGACAGTCCAGCCAGGCGAGATAGGTCCCCTCCGCCTCGAGGACCTCCACGCCGGGCAGCAGGAGGTCCACCAGGCGGGTCAGCAACCGGCGATTGGCGGCGACACCGGCGAGGAAGCCGTCCAGCCACTCCCCGCACTCCCGCAGCGCCACGGTGTGCGCCAGCACGCCCAGGTGACTCGCGGCATGGCCGAGAGCCTCCGGAAGGGACGCGAGGTCCCGCTCCGCCTCCGGGCCGGCGACGATCAGCGCCGCCTTCACCCCCGGCAGGTTCCAGCTCTTGGAGGCGGAGAGGACGGAGAAACCGCGCCCCGCCCCCGGCCGGGAGAGCCAGGGGGTGAAGCGCGCGCCCGGCGGGACGATCGGGCCGTGGATCTCGTCCGCCACCACCCGCACCCCGTACCGTTCGGCCAGGCCGGCCAGGGTGTCCAGCTCATCCGGGCGGGGCACCGTGCCGGTGGGGTTGTGGGGGTTGCACAGCACGTACACGGAGCCGGGGGCGGAACGGAAGGCCCGCTCCAGCGCCTCGGGGTCCATCCGCCCGGCCGGGTCGAGCGGCGCCTCCACCAGCCGACGACCCCGGTGGCGCGCCAACTCCGCGATCGGGGGGTAGAGCGGCGGACTGATGACCACCGTGCCGTCGGGCGGGGTGAGCAGGCCGATCAGCTCGGTGACGCCCTGCATCACGTCACCCACCGGAAAGGTCCGTTCTTCCGGCACGGGGACGCCCCACCGCTCCCGGGAGAAGGCGTCGAGGGCCCGGGCGTAGCCGAGGTGGTCCGCCGGGTATCCCAGGTCGCCCCGGTCGATCGCCTCCCGCAGGGCCCGGGCGACCGGCTCCGGGGTGGGCACGTCGGCCTCGGCCACCCACAGCGGCAGCACATCGGTGGGATGACAGCGCCACTTGGCGGAGGTGCGTCGGCGCAGGTCCTTCTCGTCGGGGACGAGCAACGGTCCCCCGGGGGCGGCGGCCGCCGCCTCCGCCACGGCGCGGGCGACGGCCTCCGAGGGGTCGGCCACATCCGTGGTGGGGCGCAGCGGGGATATCTCCGACGGGGCGGCGGCCCGACCGGGCCCGGGGGCTGTCGCGGAGTGGTCCAACGGCACGGCGGTTTCTCCTCTGGTGACCGGGGAACGGCGGAGCGGCGGACGTCACGGGAACGACCGTCGTCTCAATCCTCCGGCAATTCCACCGGTGCCAGGGCGTCGAACAGATCACCCGGACCGGGATTGGCCGGATCGCAGACGCCCCCGAAGTGGCGCATGACGCCCCACACGGCGTTGAGAGCGGTCTGGACCGCGCCCTCGGCCCAGCCCGCGGTCCAGGAGATGTCGTCGCCGGCGAGGAACAGACCCCGGCGATCGGCGGGCAGCCGGTCCTGCACGAAGTGGGTGAACAGCCGGCGCTGGTAGCGGTAGTGACCCGGCAGATTGGCCTTGAACGCCCCCATGAACCAGGGCTCGTTCTCCCAGGAGACGGTGACCGGGTTGCCGATGATGTGCCGCCGGATGTCGACATGGGGATAGATCTCCCGCAGGGATTTGAGCATCACCTCCATCCGCTCCCGGGCACTCAGCGGCAGCCACTTGAGGCTGTCGTCGCACCATGTGTACGACAGGCAGATGACGGCGGGGCGGTCCGGGCCGTCGTCCAGCAGGTAGGTGCCCCGGGTCATCCGGTCGGTGAGGGTCATGCTCATGGTGTCCCGTCCGGTGCGCTCGTCGCGGTCCAGCCAGAAGGGCCGGTCCACCGGCACGAAGAGCTTCGAGGACTCCATGTAGTGGGTGCGCTCGACCGCCGTCCAGTGGTCGATGGGCAGCAGGTCGTCGTCGCAGTCGATGCGCGAGAGCAGCAGCCAGGACTGGGCCGTGAAGATCGCCGCCCGGTAGGTGCGCACGTCCCCGTCCGCGTCGGTGACGGTGATCCGGTTGCCCGCCGTGCGGTGCAGGCGGGTCACGGCGGGGCGGGTGCGCCCCCCGTGCAGGGAGCTCAGCGAGGTGCCGCGCGGCCAGTGCACCAGCTTCTGCGGCTCGTCCTCCCACAACCGCAGCGGCAGTTGCCGACTGCCGCCGACGATGAGCCGGTGGTCGTCGTCGGCGCCGGTGTAGACGACCCGCAGGATCTCCAGGATGGAGTTGGGGAAGTCGGTGTCCCAGCCGCCGGTGCCGAATCCCACCTGGCCGAAGATCTCGCGGTCGCGGAAGGAGGAGAACGCCGGGGAGTCGCACAGGAACCCGTAGAAGGTCCGGTTGTCCAGGCGCTCCACGAGGCGGGACCAGATCTCCCGGATGCGCGGCACGTCCCGTTCCCGGATGGCGCGCTGCATCGCGCCGAACTCCGCCCCCTCCTCCAGGGCGGAGTTCCACGCCTCCATGACCCGGTGGTAGACCGGCGGCAGGTCCTCCAGGGTGCGGGCGTAGTGGGTCTCCCCCTTGAGGTCGACGACGGTGGAGGGGGTGCCGGGGGCCAGCGGGTTGGGGAAGGGACGGGACTCCAGCCCGACGAGGTCGGCGTAGTGCCAGAAGGCGGTGGAGGAGGGCGGGAAACGCATCGCGCCCATCTCGGCGGTCAGCTCCGGGTCGCACCCCTCGAAGGTCTCGGTGCGCAGCCGACCGCCGATGCGGTCGGCCTCGTACACCACCGGCCGCAGGCCCATCCGCATCAGCTCGCGGGCGGCGATCATGCCGGAGAGCCCGCCGCCGATGACCGCGACCTCGGCACCGTGCTCGGTGGCCGGGATCTGGCCGAGGCCCGCCGGGTGGGCGAGCCAGTCGTCGTAGGCGAAGGGGAAGTCGGGGCCGAACATGGTCACGGTCGGCTCCGGGCGGGCATCGGTGGGCGGGTGCTGCTCCGCCTCCCGGGCGTCGTGGGCGACATTGGGCACCGTGGAGGTCATCTGGGGTTCTCCCGGATCGTGCGGTGGAGGTGCCGGCGTGGTGCGGCCGGCGGCGCGGGGCCGTCACCCGCCCCGGGGACGGGGCGGGGCGG
>NZ_VKHS01000047.1 GCF_014141525.1 Streptomyces calidiresistens | reverse complement strand
CACCGACACCGGCGCCCCCGCGCCCACCGACCCGCACGCCCTGCTGGAAACCCTGGTCGCGAAGGGCCGCCGGGGCGAGTCGGCGACCCGCGAGGAGGCGTTGGCCGTCCTCGCGATCGACGACGCGGACACCCTGGACGTCGTCGCGGCGGCCGGTCGGGTGCGCCGCCAGTGGTTCGGCCGCCGGGTCAAGCTCAACTACCTGGTGAACCTCAAGTCCGGTCTCTGCCCCGAGGACTGCGGCTACTGCTCCCAGCGGCTCGGCTCGAAGGCGGAGATCCTCAAGTACACCTGGCTCAAGCCGGAGGAGGCCGCCCGTGCGGCGGGTGCGGGGGTCGCGGGCGGCGCCAAGCGGGTCTGCCTGGTGGCCAGCGGGCGCGGCCCCACCGACCGCGACATCGACCGGGTCTCCGGCACCGTGGAGGCCATCAAGGAGGAGCACCCGCAGGTCGAGGTCTGCGCCTGCCTCGGACTGCTCTCCCCCGGCCAGGCCGAGCGACTGCGCGACGCCGGCGCCGACGCCTACAACCACAACCTCAACACCTCCGAGGAGATGTACGGGGAGATCTGCACCACCCACGGCTACGAGGACCGCAAGGAGACCGTCGGCATGGCCCGGGGCGCCGGGTTGTCCGCCTGCTCCGGCCTGATCGCCGGCATGGGCGAGAGCGACGCGGACCTCGTGGACGTCGCCCTGGAACTGCGCGCCCTGGACCCGGACTCCGTGCCGGTGAACTTCCTCATCCCCTTCGAGGGCACGCCGCTGGCCGAACGGTGGGAGCTGACACCGCTGCGGGCGCTGCGCATCCTGGCCATGGTGCGGTTCGTCTGCCCGGACGCGGAGGTGCGGCTGGCCGGTGGACGCGAGGTGCACCTGCGCGGCCTCCAGCCGCTGGCCCTGCACGTGGCCAACTCCATCTTCCTGGGCGACTACCTCACCAGCGAGGGCCAGGCGGGGAAGGCGGACCTGGAGATGATCGCGGACGCCGGGTTCGAGGTGGAGGGCGCCGGAACCGAGACGCTGCCGGAGCACCGGACCGAACCGCGCACGGACCTGGTGGCGGTGCGTCGACGGGGCGCCGGCACCGACGTGGCGCCCAACGCCTGACCCGCCCCGCGCCCGTGCCCGGCCCCGGTCCTCCGGCGGGGGTCGGGCGCGGACGTCGGCGGGGGCCGGTAGAGCCCGGCGACGCCCGCGCCCGCGGGCAGGGCCCCGGCTGCCCGTCTTTTGTCGGAGTGCCTATCACCACCCCGGCGGGGGGCATTGCGCGTTATCGGCGGAGCCGTTCCCGCTCACTGATGCGGCGTAGCGTCGCGGAGGCGTACCCATGATGCGTTTGAACGCGGTGCTGAAGGCGTGTTCGGACTCGTATCCCAGGGAGCCGGCGATCCGGGCGATGGTGTCGTCGCTGTGCTGGAGGCGCTCGGCGGCGAGCATCATGCGCCACCGGGCCAGGTAGGCGATCGGGGTCTGGCCGGCGCGGGCCCGGAAGCGCTCGGCGAAGGTGGTGCGGGACATGCCGGCGGTCGTGGCGAGTTCCCGGACGGTCCAGGGATGGGCGGGGTCGGCGTGCATCGCGGCGAGCGCGGCATGCACCTGTGGGTCGGCGAGTGCGGCGAACCAGCCGACGCCGTCACGGGCCGGCGCGGCCAGGTGGAGGCGCAGCGCCTGGACCAGCATCATGTGCGCGAGTTGCTGGACTATCAGGGCCGAGCCGGGGCGGGACTCGCGGAACTCCTCCATCATCAGCTCGATCGACCAGCGCAACCGGGCGCGGTCGTCGGAGGTCTTGACCACCATGAGCGGGGGCAGGTTGTGCAGCAGTGGTTCGACGTGCGGGCTGCCGGCTTCGAAGCGGCTGCCCACCAGATAGACGTCACCGCCCCCGTTGTAGGTGACGACCTGCCCGCTGCGGTCGGGGTCGAGCACCACGGAGGAGCGCACCGGTTCGACGTGCGCTGCGCTGCCGATGACGGCGGTCCGGCCGGTGGGTAGCACGAAACAGGCGCCTTGCGGGATGGGCACCGGCGCTTCGCCGTCGATCGTCAGCCAGCAGGCGCCCTTGACGACCGCGTAGCACTTGATCCGGCCGGTCAGGTCGTCGAGTTCCAGCGCCCAGTCACCGCCGGCGTCGAATCCGGCGGTGATGTAGCTGCGGGGCTTCAGCAGCGCCAGTACCTCGCTCAGGGGATCCACCACACCTCCGGACGATCGCGAACAAACGACGGATTTTCCAGCATAGAAGGTACGGCCGGGGCGGCTTAGGTTCGGCTCATGACAACGATTGGTTTCATCGGCAGCGGACGGATCGGCGGTGCGCTCGCGCAGCTGGCCGTCGCTGCCGGGCACGACATCGTGCTGAGCAACAGCCGCGGACCGGAGAGCCTGCGGGAGACGGCGGCTCGGCTGGGTTCCCGGGCCCGCGCGGCGACCACCACCGAGGCTGCGGCCGCCGGTGACCTGGTCGTCGTGACCATCCCGGTCCGCGCCTACCGGCAGGTGCCGGTCGAAGCGCTGCACGGCCGGGTCGTCATCGACACCCTCAACTACGACCCGGCACGCCAGGGCGCCGTCCCCGAGATCGAGGCCGGCGATACCCCGCCGCATCTGCTGTTGCAGGCACACCTCCGGGGCGCATACGTGGTCAAGGCGTTCAGCACCGTGTTCTTCCGACACCTGCCGCAACTCGCCCGCCCGGTCGGCGCGCCCGACCGCAGCGCCGTGCCCATCGCGGGCGACTCCGCGGCGGCCAAGGCGGCGGTCGCCACCCTGATCGACTCCCTCGGCTTCGACGCCTACGACGTGGGACCGCTCGCCGAGAGCCGCCGGTTCGCGCCGGGCACGCCCGCGCAACTGGCCCATCTCGATCCGGACGGCATGTTCGCCGCCCCCGGCCGCCCCGCCTCCGCCGCCGATCTGGCCGCGCTCCTGGAGAAGGCGGACCGGTCGTGAAAGCAGCGGTCGTCATCGCATACGGCACAGCCCCTCGATACCTGGAGTTCTCCGACCCGAAGCCGGCCGGCGAGCACGAGATCGTCGTCGAGGTGCTGGCTGCCGGCCTGCATCCTCGGGTCCGCATGCAGGCCGGCGGGTCGCACTACACCAGTGCCGGCTCCGGCCTGCCGCTCGTGCCGGGCATCGACGGCGTCGGCCGTGACGCCGACGGCCGGCTCCGGTACTTCATGTCCCTGAACGGCACTTACGGGTCGATGGCCGAGCGCGCGGTCATCGCGAGACCACCGGGGATCAGGTGCCGGTCGCCGCGCTCACCCCGGAGCTTTACGAGCAGACGATGGCCCGTGGGGATCAGGGTGCCGCGAACACCTGGAACAAGCACCTGTCGGCGCTGACCTCGTGCAGCGCCGACTGCCGCCGCCAGGACTGGCCGGCCACCGACCCCGGCCGACGTCTGGAACGCCGCAAGGTCCGCCGCAAGGTCACCCGGACCCGGGACAAGGCCATCCCCCGCGCCCGGCTCGATCGACTGTTCACCGCCGACCGCAACCCGCTGCGCGAGCGGGTGCTGTGGCGGATGCTCTACGAGACCTGCGCCCGCGCCGAGGAGATCCTCAGCCCGACCCCCCATCAGCTGCGCCACTCCGGGCTGACCCGCCTGGCCGCCAAGGGACGCAGTGCCGCCGAACTCCAGGCCGGGTCCCGCCACCGGCACCTGGCCACCCTCGGCATCCACGTCCGGCTCGGCGAGGAAACCTCCACCCGCATCACCGCCGAGAACGACGAGCACCACTGGCGGCACCGCCGCTGACCTCGCATCCCACGTACCGGGATCACGGAAAACGGCGACCGACGTCCAGCCGGCCGCCTTGAGGCAGCCGCCCCGGGTACGGGCCTGGATCAACTGCTTACCGTTGTTTTCGGTCCGGAAACCACGGGCGACCCGATCAGCCGGCGGGGGTGCGCCCGGCGTGCGCCTCGATGGCGGCGTGCAGCGCCTTCACCTGCCGGCGGATGCCGAACATCGCCCACATCGCCGAGGGCCGTCCCACGTGCCGGCCCCAACCGGGCGAGAGGTTCCAGCGGGTGCCGTTCATCGTCAGCGCGAGGTTCTGGCCGAAGGTCACCGCCATCGGCCTGGCCGTCACCTCGGCGGCGGGCGCCCGGTCCACCGGCTCGCCGGCATCCCCGTACAGCTCCACCACACCGTTCGCGACGACCACCCGACCGTGCTGGGCCACCGGCTTGAGCCCCCGGCCGATCTGCGTCTCGTCGAACTCCACCGTCTCCGGGCCCGTCGTCATGTGGTTCCTCTCCGGCCTCTTCGGCTCCGTCGGCCGGGCATCACCACGCGGGGTCCCGGCCCTCTCGTCCTCCCGGCGGCCGGTGACCGGGAGCGGTCCGTCAGGCCAGGGCTCCGGCGGGACGGAGAGCCAGCGTCGCGACCATGCCCGCGGCGATCTCCAGCATCTCCGGCCCGGCCGCCTCGCCCGGCCAGGTGACGGTGAACTCGAGCACGCCCTCGGGGTAGTGCTCCGGCAGCACGAACCAACTGATGCTCTCGCGCAGCGCGGGCCGTCCGTCCGCGCCCTCGCCGTCGAACACCACCTCGTAGGTCCGGCACCCGGGCCCCAGCGGCAGCGCGACCTCCGTCACCTCCGGCGGGAGGTAATGATAGGGCTGTTGCGCACCCACCACCTCGGCGATCGCCGCCGTGGACCGCCCGGCCTCCGGCGGCAGTTGCGGCACCACCCGGGCGGTCGCCGGCACCAGCGGACGGGCCACCCGCGGCACCATCGGCACCAGGGCCGCGACGGGCCCCGCGCCCAACTGCGCCGCCTGCTCGCACAGCACCCGCAGCTCGGGCAGGACCGAGGCCGCGTAGGCGTGGTCCAACTCCCCGCCCCGGTCGGCGATTCGGCGGGCGGCGTCCTCCGGCCCGTCCACCGCGCGCGCGTCGAGGAACACCCACTGCTCGTCCGGCAACTCGAAACCGGCCGTCCACTCGGTCATGTCGTCATCCCTTCGGCTTCCCCCGCCCCTCGCCTGCCCCGATCCGGGACTTCGGCACACATGTCGTCCCGATGTATGTGCGAAGGGGCGATCCGGGGCGTCGAACGCGACGCCGACCCGCCGGTTCGTCGGCGAAACCGGTCACGAACGGGGTTCGTCGCCGGCCCCGTGCCCCGTGCCCCGGGGAGCGGAGCCGTACGGGGCGCTCCCCCGGGCCGTTCCGCGCTCAGGGCACCTCGCGCAGACCGAGACTCGCGGCCATCCGCTCGGCCATCTCCTCCACCACCGGCCCCGAGGCGAGATCGGACCAGAAGACCGTGAACTCCAGCACGTCGTCCGGAAACTGTTCCGGGAGCACGAACCAACAGATCTGCTCGCGCAGCGTCGGCCGACCATCCGGGCCTTCCCCCTCGGAAACCACCTCCTGCAGGCGGCAGGCCGGCCCCAGCGGCAACTCCACCTCGGTGAGCTCGGGAGGTTTCGTGTGGTAGGGGTGGGTCACGCCCACCACCTCCTTGACCGCCTCCATGGAGCGTCCCGCCTCCGGGGGCAGTTGGGGTGCCACGTAAGCGATGACCGGAATCAACGGGCGGCGTTCCAAAGGAATTGTGGGCACCATCACCGCCATCGGCCCAGCCGAAAGCCTCACCCCCTGGTCGCAGATTTCGCGAAATTCGGGCAGCAAGAGGCGGGCGTAGGCCTTGTTCTCCTTACCGCCCCTTTCGGCCACGACTCGGGCGGCGGCCTTCGCGGCCCCGCGTTCGTGCGCGTCAAGAACCATCCACTGCTCATCCGGGAGGTCGAACCCGGCGGCCCACTTGCTCATCCCACTCCTTTCCCGGCGGCTCGCCTTCGGGGTCGCACAACCGGCGACTCCGGGGCCTCCGCCCGAATCATCCGACCCCACCACAGGTGACGCAGCATCCCTCGCACCCCGATGACCCCGACGACCGTCAACGCGGTGGCGGTCACCACCATCACCTGGAGAGCGGTGGCGTGCCCGAAAGCCCACATCAGGACGATCGGCAACGGCGCCCCCGAGAGCACCAGGGCGTGCGGCCTGCCGATCGCCGAGATACCGATCCCGCCCGCCTGTTCGGGGTCCGGCCCGGTGTAATCGGTCGAGCGGCGGCGACGGGCGTCCGGGTCACGGGGCCCGTTCGGTCCACCACGGGGCATGGGGCGTTCGGTTTTCGCGATGCGTATCCCGAGCACGTCGCAGAACTCCCGCAGTCCGCTCAGGGAGGGATCACCGGCGAACCACGTGGACCACGGCAGGAACAGCAGCACCGTCTCCCGGTCGTCGACGAAGGCCACCCCCCGGTGTCTCCCCTCGCCCTTGACGAGGAGGGCCCTCCGCACACCGAGGACCGGGTCCCCCGGCCCCCGCACCCGCCGTCGTACGAGCCCGGCCGTCTGCTGCCACAGTTCCTCCCCGTCCCACACCACCCGGGCGCGGCGGAGGAATGCCCGGCTGACCGGCGTGCCGGGAACGGGACGGAGCACGGCCCCGCCCCCGGCCCGGCGAGCGCGTCGGGAAACCGTCAAAGGTCTCCACCCCACGACGGCGGACCACATCGCACCTCCGACCACCAAGCCCGTGACCAGCAGGAAGGCGCCGATGCAGATCCACAACGCCGCTTCCCGCTCCGGTCCGAAAACACCCCGCCGGGGCCTGGTGATCGCCATGAGGATCAGGACTGCCGGAAGCGAGAGCACCGGAATCGCGCACGAAACCGACCTGAGTCGGTTCGACACCGGTGCCCTCGGGCCGGGCCGCACGACCGCGCTCCGGGGAGGGACGACCGGCTGCTCCTCGACCCGCCGCCACGGAACGCGGTGGTGGTCCAGGAAATCGCGCAGCCCGGTGAGGTCCGGACATTCGGCACTCCGGGGGTGGGCGAACCCGATCCCCCGGGTGCCGGCCAGGTCCACCGGGACGGGACCCTCACCGTTCGGCGCCCAGTCGGTCGGGAGCAGGCACGCCAGAACCCGTTCCGAGGCATCGCACAGATGGACGCATCCGGAGGTGACGTCCCGGGCCCGGGCGGCGGTGGCGCACGGCCGGGAGGAGATCGTGGCGGACGCCACCCCGTCGGACCCCAGTGGCCAGGAACGCCCGCGCCAACGGGTGTCGACACGCAGGCGCCCGTTCACCACCTCCACCCGGGCGCGGCGCAGGTCGCGCCACCGCACCACCGGTCGTTCACCCGCACGGAGCACGGCCCGTCCCTCACCCGGCCCCGTCACACCCGTCGGGGGGTCACCGCTCACGGCACACACACGTCCGACTTCTCCGCCTCCCCCGGGGCGGGGGTGAAGTCCCCGGTGGGGACGACATCGCCGATCACCGGGTTGTCGGTGATGGAGAGCGGGCCCATCTGACTCGCCGCCACGGAGAACGAGTCGAGCTGGGTGGCCGCCGTGACCCCCAGGCCGCCCGCCCCGGTGACCTGGGCCCCGAGCTGGGCGTTGCTCATGTTCGTGAAGGCCGATCCCGCGTCGGCTCCCGCCGCTCTCGCCCCGGCGAGCACCGAGGCGTCGGCAGCCGCGTCCGGGTTCGCGAAGACCTGGTGCAGCCGAGCCCGCGTCCCCTGGGTAGGGGCCCCGGAGAACACGTTCGCGTAGCTCTGGCGGCTGAAGATCGTGGAAACCCCCTGCCGGAACTCGGTTCCCAGCCCCCCGAACGCCTCACGCGCCCACCCGGACGGCCCCGAGGGCGGGGATGCGGTGTTACCCGCCGCGTGACGGAGGCGGTTCATGGGGGCGCCCATGATGCTCTCCGCCCTGGCGACCCGTGCCGTTCGGTTGCCGAACTGCAACTGGGCCCGGAGGCTGCGGAAGGCGGTCCACTTGGAGGAGGCCCCGGCCGCCTTGATGCCCGCCCCCACGGCCCGGCCGATGCCGAAGGTCAACAGACCCACCACGTCGAGGGCAACCCCCGCCCAGTTGCCCTTGAGGATGTTCCCCACCAGGGAGAAGAGGGTGGCGACCAGGGCGATCACACCGAGCACCGCCGCCAATGCCTGGCCGATGACGGGGATCCACCCGACCAGCAGGGCGGCGATCCCCGCGATCGCGGCCACCCACCCCGCGATCTCCCCCAGCACGATCAACGCGTTCTTCAGCGAGGTCAGGGCGTTCTTGAAGCCGTCGGTCCAATGGTCCTTGACCTGGTCGCCGCCGATGAAGTCGCCGATGGCCTCGGCGGCCTTCTCCGCCGCCCGGTTGACCTCCGAGACCACCTCCCCCAGGCGGGCGCGCGCGGCGGCGAGTTCCTCCCGCGCCTCGTCGAGCCGCTCCTCGTAGTGGTCGAGGCGGTCGTGGTCCTCGGCGTCCTCGTCCTCGGCCGCCTCGACCTTCGGCTCGTAGTAGCCGATCGTGCCCTGCGCGGTCCGGGCCGCCCGCCGCAGCTCCAGGCTCTCCTCCTGCGCCTCCTCCAGCTCCGGCCAGTACTCGGCCAGGGCGTTGGCGGCGGCGTTGTACCGGCCCCAGACGCGCCGGATGTTGGCGGCCAGGTCGGTGGCCTCCTCGCGCACCGCGTCGCCGGCCTTGCCCTTCCAGCTCTCGCCGTCCTCACCGAGTTCGTCGAGCAGGTCACCGCACTCGCCGATCATGGTGGCGGTGCGCCGGTACCGGGCCGCCGCCTCCTTGATCGCCTCCCAGTCCCCGGGGACCGGGTCCCGGCCGTCATCGGTCAGGGGTTCCCAGTCGCGCGGACGCACGCTCCCCATCAGATCTCCCCCGTCAAAGCCTTGTACAGCTCGGTGTCCAGGCCGCCGAACGCCTCCTCCGCCGAATCGACGATGTCGGCGAAGGAGCCGACGGCGTCGATGACCTGACGGCGCTTCTTCGACCAGTTCTCGGCGAACTGCTCCAGCTCGTGCGCCAGGCCGTCGTGACCGGCCTCCTCCGCGTAGTCGGAGGCGATGGACTCCGAGTTCTCGAACTCGGTGGCGACGAACCGCAACTTTCTCCCGAGCTCCCGGACCCTCTCGAACTTCACCAACAGGTCGGGATCCCCGTCCCCCATGTCTCCTCCGGATGTCCTTGTGACGGAAGGCGATTCCCGGTGCTCCCCAACGGGGACGGGGGAGTCAGGTGCCCCGGTTCCAGCGGAGCGAGCGGGCGATGGCGTCGAACATCTCCACCAGGGCATCCGCCAGCTCCGCCAACGGGGTGTTGAAGCTGAGCACCAGGTGGACACCGGTGTCGGGAACCTGCACGTAGTACTCCAGGAGGGTGCCCGGACGGGCGGGGTCGGCACCGACCTCCTGGATCCGCCCCGAGGTGTCCTCGCGCCGACAGCGCACGGCCGTCCCCGCCGGAAGGCCCACGATCGAGACATCCGCGCCGGCGTACTTCTCCCGGAGCCCGGCGGCCAGGAGGTCGTGCGGCATCGGCAGGGGCCGGGGCCGGTCGTCGACCTCCAGGGAGACGAGCAGGGAGGCCGGGACCGGTACGTCCAACACGGTCTGGGTGGAGAGGTACAGCTCCACGCCGTCCTGTTCGGCTCCCCGCCGCGCGAGGTCCCCGATGAACTCCGTCAACTCCCGGCGACGCATCACGTCCCCGTCCCGGTCGGGACAGGTGCGGTCGACCAGGGCACGCACCGAGCGGTCGCGCCGCCCCTCGTCGGTCAGCGGGATGCGGAACCAGTCCGTGGGCGTGACGAGACGGTATCCCCCGGGTGCCGGTACGACCGTGGCGTCGTGTTCCACGGAGTCGGTTTCCCCGGAGGCGGCTTCCCCGGGCTCCACGGTCCGGTTCGGCTCCATGCATGCTCTCCCGTGCGGACGACACCGATCGGCGGGCCCCTCGATCGGAAACGGGAGCCCCCTGGACCCCGCACACACTATCCATGCCCCTGTTTCCCGGGGAGGGGGACGACTCCCCTCCGGTGAACCACCCGGGGTCGGGACTCGCTTCGGGCCGTCGGTGTCCGCCGTGGGGAAACGGCCGGAACTCCGGGCTTCGGCGGCCGCCTCGTCCGGCCGAGGGCAGCCGCACGACGCCCCGCGTCCGCTCCCCGATCGGGCGCCTCGCCGCCGGGGGATCTCAGCGGAGGGCGGCGCCGGAGTCCCGCCGCGCCATCCACAGGGTGTGGGCCATGGCGTCGGCCTCCTCGGCGAAGGCGTCCCCGAGGCCGGGGATGGTCCAGGTGACGCTGAACTGGAGGATGCCCTCGGGCCAGGCCTCGGCGAGAACGTAGAAGGTGACGTGCTCGGCGACCGTGTACCGGCCGTCGTCCGTCTCGGCCGCGAGGGTCAGTTCCCGAACCCGGCAGGCGGGGCCCGCGGGGAGCTCCACCTCACGGATGTCGACCTCACCGAGGCGGGACGGCCCGGGTTCGCGGCACACCTCCGCCACGGCCTCCACCGTGCGGCCCGCGTCGGGGCTCTCCTGCCGCACGACGTAGGCGACCAGAGGGATCAACGGGTCGGCCTGTCTCGGCGTCTCCGGCACCCACACCGCGAAGGGCGCGGCGCCCTGTCGGCGCCCGGCGGCGTGGAGGGACTCCAGTTCGGGGAGCAGCGCCTCGGCGTACGACGCGGCGTGTTCACCACCCCGCTCGGCCACCTCCCGCGCCGCCCGGGCGGGAGCCCCGTCATCCCGGACGTTCAGCAGCACCCACGTGTCGTCGGGCAGGTCGAAGCCACCCTCCCACTCGGACTCACCCATGATCGCCCTCCGGCTCCCGTTCGCGCTGTTTCCGCTCCCACCGGTACTCCACCTCCGACACCGGCGGCATACGCAGGGGCCGCTGCAACCACGCATACCGATAAATACCGCGCAGCGCCAGGACGGCTACAGCAACGCTCATTCCCGCCAAGCCAATCCACGCCTGCCCGTTCTCGTTGGGGGCAAAAATCAACATGGGAATCAACCACAGCGTGGGACCCAAAAGGAAAATCCAATAGAAGGAGAAGACGTTGTTCGCCTCGGAATACTTTCTCCACCCCCACGGCGAAGAATTATCCTCTGCTTCGGAGAAAGAGTGATAGGGCTTCACCTCGATGTTTTTTGTGGAGATTCCGACATCATCACAGAATTTTCGCATTCCGATCAGCGCCGGATCGCCCGAGAACCAGGACCTCCACGGCAAGAAAGCGTGAATCACATCGTTGCGATCGGCCAACGCAACCGCCCAGGGCTTCCCCCGGTGCTTGAGAATACTAAAATTCCTCACCCCGGTTGTTCTACTGGAGGGACCGGGGAACCTTCTTTCCACATTGACAGAATTTCGCAGGACAACTTCACCTCGCTCATCCAGAAAGATGACCGACCTCTTCACAAAAGCCCGAGAGACAGCAAAATGCGACCTTGGCGAAAGGGAAAACCGCTTCCTGCTGAAGGTGGAGTTGAGTACCCACATGACGAAAGCCCGGAAGATGGGGAAGACGAATGAAAATGCAATCGCGGAAAAAATTAGCACAGAGAAGCCGTCAGGACTCCCACTTCCCTCACCCAATCCGATCGGCGCAATGAAGAAAAGAAGTCCAAAGGCAATCGCCACAGGCGGAAGAAATACAGTCGGAAGCACCGCACCAAGCGTGGCCGAATATGCCGCCCCGGGCCTCAGCCTGCCGACCCACCCAGCACCGGGAGGTGGGGGTTCGTCCGCGCTTGATACGGGAAGTCCAGCACTCCTGAAAAATTCCAGAAAAACCGACCTCTCCTGAAAGATTTTCCCTCCGGAAGAGTGGTGACGGAGAAAAACTACCTCTTTCGCTCGATCACCGAAAGCAGCTTCTCCTGACTCCCAATCCGATGGAATCAGGCAGCACACGCTCTTTCCGTCAGAATCGCACAGATGCACGCAGCCGAAATGTCGCGCCTCATCCTCCACCCCCTTCAGATGATCTTCATGTTGCCCCGATGTTGATTCTCGAGGGACATGAACCACGGATCGCACACCCTCGGAAGAGATATTCCAAGCATACTCGCGAAAACGAGTGGTTACCGCCAGGCGGCTCTCTCCATCGAAGGAAATTTTTGCCTTCCTCCTGTCCCGCCACCTACTTCTCGGAGCCTCTCTCGCGGTCAACCAAGAGAAACCACTGTTCTCGTCACCCGGGGAACTCCCAGACATTACCAATCCCTAACAAATTCCCTGATGGTATTACCGGCAATGAGCCCACCCACACCGGTTTCGATACCCAACTGTCCCATATTTGCCACATAGACCTCCGGAACGCTCCCGCCACCATTGAAGCCGACACGCCTGAAAACAGCCAGGTCGTGCACTGCGTCCATGTTTCCTCGCCCGAACTGAAAGGCGGTGACAACAAGATCTCCAGGGCGACGAGAGGACCCGGCGAAGGAGGAACGAAAAGCGGGCCAATTCTTTTGGGGATTCCTCCACACGTCAGTCACCTCGTTTCGAATTCCCCGTACAACTTCTTTGGAGAAGCCGGAAGCGCTGACATCAAAATCAGAAGCTTTTCTCTTCAGGCTGCTGTGCGTGTCGCCCAGAACTTCTTTTGCCTTTGCTTTTCTGGCGGGCCTCGCGCCATGAACTCGGTTCAGGCGGATCTTGCTGAATGCCTTTACTTTTGATCCGGCGGCCGTCGCTTTCACCAGGTTTCCGGCCGCCCTTCCAATACCTACCGTAAGAATCCCCAAAAGATCCAGGGCCGCCCCTCTCCAGTTCCCGTTGACAAGGTTCCCGACCAGTGAGATTGCCGTACCGATAAGAGCGATCAATCCCAGAACCTGCCCCAGGATGGGAACCCATCCGAGCACCAGTGCGAGTAGGCCGGCCACGGCACCCACCATCCCCGCCCAGGCGCCCACCTTGCCCAGAATGTCCTGGATGGCCTCCCACTTGCCGTCCCAGAAGCGGTTGCGGACGTCGTCCCGACCGATGAAGTCGCGGATGGCCTCGGCGGCCTCGTTCGCGGCAGCGTCCCGCTCCCTGATGAGGTCGGCGAGCCGGCCTCGCAGCGAGGCGATCCGTGCCCGTGCCTCGTCCGCCGTCGCAGCGAACTCGTCGTGCCGGTCGTGGAAATCCGCCTCGGGATCCTCCGCCGCCTCCGCCTTCGCGTCGTACTCGGCCGCCTGCTCCTGCGCCTCGACGGCGGCCTTCCGCAACTCCAGGCTCTCCTCCTGGGCGTCCCGGAGCACGGGCCAGTAGTCGTCGAGTGCCTCGGCCGCCACCTCGTAGCGGCCGTGTGCCTTGTGCACCCGGTCGCCCAATCCGGTGGTGTGCTCACGGAAGGCCGTGCCGGACTCCCCCTTCCAGCTCTCGGAGTCCTCCTCCACCGTGGTCAGGAGGTCCCGGCACCGTTTGATCATCCGGGCGGTGGCGCGCAGGGACTCCATGGTGGCCTTGACCTCCTCCCAGTCGCCGGGGACCGGGTCGCGGCCGTCCTCCGTGAGGGGGGTCCAGTCGCGCGGGCGTGCCTGTGTCGCGATCGCCGTGGTCACCTCAGCACTCCCCCGCGACCGCGTCCCGGAGGGCCGTGTCCAGGCCCCCGAAGCACTCCTCCGCCGCCTCCGCCAACTGCGCGGCCATCCGGATCTCCTCCACCATGTCCTCTCGGCGGTTGGACCAGTTGCTCGCGAACTCCTCCAGCGCTTCCGCGAGTCCGCCGTGGCCGACGTGTTCGGCCCGGTCGGCGGCGAGGTCCTCCGCGTCCTCGAAGTCGTCGGCCACGATGCCGAGCATCCGGGAGAGGTTGCGCAGGTCGTGCAGGGAGAGTTTCAGGTCGTGGTCGTCGCTCATCGGCCGCTCGCCTTCCCGTCCTCTTCCCCGTCGTCCTCGCGCCGCCAGAGCAGGGACGCGGCGATGGCGTCGCACATCTCCATCAGGGGATCGGCCAACTCGATCAGCGGTGTGCTGAAGGTCAGCAGCAGGTGGGCCCCGGTACCGGGGACCGGCAGGTGGTGGGTGAGGACGACGGTGGGCCGGTCGGCGGGGTAGCCGAGCTCCTCGGCGTCCTTCGGCTTCTCCTCCCGTCGCACCCGGACGGACTCACCCGCAGGCAGGGGGACGACCGAGACCTCGGCCCCCGGGTGGCGCCTACGCAGGCCCTGTGCCAGCAATTCGGCGGGAATCGCGAGCGATTCGCCGGGTGCCGGGCTCTCCACCGTGACCAGCAGACTGACCGGCAGGGGAACGCCGAGCAGCGCCCCGGTGGAGAGGTGGAGTTCCAGCCCGCCCCCGGCGGCGGCCTCGGTCGTCAGGTGGTCCAGGAGGTCGCGGAGTTCGCGGCGGGGGCCGGCCGCCTCGTCACGGTTGGGGTGGGTGCGATCGACCAGGGCCCGCACCGAGCGCTCCCGCCGTTCCTCCGACTCCAGCGGGATGCGGTACTCACCCGCAGGCAGGGGGACGACCGAGACCTCGGCCCCCGGGTGGCGCCTACGCAGGCCCTGTGCCAGCAATTCGGCGGGAATCGCGAGCGATTCGCCGGGTGCCGGGCTCTCCACCGTGACCAG
>NZ_VKHS01000469.1 GCF_014141525.1 Streptomyces calidiresistens | reverse complement strand
CCCTTCCCCCGCCGCCCGAACCCCTTCCCGGTGACGCCCCGTGGACCGACGGCGGGGCCGAGCCGGTCCACGCGCCCGGGGAGGACGGGGAGCCCCCCGGCGGGGATCCGCCGGACCCCGGGGTCGTCGCCCGACTCCGCCGGGCGGGCTGCGTCTTCGCCGAGGAGGAGGCACGCCTGTTGATCGCCGCCGCTCCCGACCCGGCCGAACTCGACACGCTGATCGGGCGTCGCACGACCGGGGAGCCCCTGGAGCACGTCATCGGGCGGGCCCGGTTCGGCGGCCTGTGGATCGCCGTGGACCCGGGGGTCTTCGTCCCCCGTCGCCGCACCGAGTTCCTGCTGGAGCGGGCGGTCGCGCTGCTGCGACCGGGAGCCGTGGTGGTGGACCTGTGCTGCGGCTCCGGCGCGCTGGGCGCCGCACTGCTCGCCCGGGGGGAACGCCTCGAACTGCACGCCGCGGACCTCGACCCCACCGCCGTGCGGTGCGCCCGCCGCAACCTCGCCGCGCTCGGAGCGCACCGGGTCCACCGGGGGGACCTCTTCGAGGCGCTGCCGAGCGGGCTGCGGGGGCGGATCGACGTCCTGGTGGCCAACGTGCCGTACGTGCCCACCGAGGAGATCGCCCTCCTGCCGGGAGAGGCCCGCGACCACGAGGCCCGCACCGCGTTGGACGGCGGCCGGGACGGCCTCGACGTGCTGCGCCGGGTGGTGGCCGGCGCGGCACGGTGGTTGGCCCCCGGCGGTCGGCTCCTCGTCGAGACCGGCGAGCGGCAGAGGGCCGGGGCACTGGACGTCGTGGCGGAACACGGCCTGCTCCCCGATGCGGTGACCTCGGAGGAGCACGGCACCACCGTGGTCACCGGTACCCGCCCGAACCGGTCCCCGTGACGGGGGAAGGCCCCGTTCCCACTCCGGGGGGAGTGGGAACGGGGCCTTCCGGGTGGTGCGTGCGGGTGCGGTGTCGCCCGCGGTCGCGTCAGGCGCGGCCGGCGGCGTTGCGGCGACGCATCGCCATGTAGCCACCGACGCCCAGCAGGGCGGCGGCCAGGACGGAGGCGCCGATCACCGGGGTGTTGGAGCCGGTGTTGGCCAGGTCCGGGGTCTCGCTGCCGCCATCGGGGGTCACGCCGCCGGTGGTGGCCTCGGCGTCGTCACCGGTGGTGCCCTCGGTGCCCTCGTCGCCGGTCGAGCCCTCGGTGGTGTCGCCCGTGGTGCCCTCGGTGCTGTCACCCGTGTCGCCGGTCGAGCCCTCGGAGGTCTGGCCCTCGGTGGTGTCGCCGGTGTCGCCCGTCGAGCCCTCGGAGGTCTGGCCCTCGGTGCTGTCGCCGGTCGAGCCCTCGGTGGTGTCGCCCGTGGTGCCCTCGGTGGTGTCACCGGTGTCGCCGGTGCCACCGTTCTCGCCCGACTCCTCCGTGCCGGGGCAGGCGTGCGAGAGGAGGAAGGTGTTCTGCTTCTTGTTGTGCCCCTTCAGGGTGGCGGTGGCGTCGACCAGGACATCACCCACCGGCGTGGCGATGTAGGCGTGCTTGTCGGACGGCGGGCCGAAAGTGGTCAGCTCGATGGTGCCGGCCTTCTCGAAGGTCGCCTCGAGCTTGACGAAGTTGGTGGTACCGCGGGTGACGAAGTGCCAGCCGTCCTCGTTCTCGGACACGCCGGGGCAGGTCTCACCCTCCTTGGCGAAGTCCACCGCCACCGAACCGCGGTGCGGCTCGTGGAGGGTTCCCGACCAGGTGAAGGTCGCCGAGGCGGGAGCCGCGCCGAGGAAGATCATCGTCGCGGCGGCGGACGCCGCGAGGGCGCCCTTGACGGAAAAGATGCGCATGGAGGCCGTCCACATCTTGGGGGGACTTGATGAATATCGGACAACGTGGCTGCCATAGCTTCCTCGTGAGGGGCGATTTTTGGCAAGACGCGTCCATGGCAAAAAGCCCCCTTGGGGCGCCTATGACCGATTGGCCCCCTGCAACAGTTCTGTAACAGGCGTTTACCGCCCATCGGGGGGTGAAGTGCCGGAGTCCGGTGGGTTACGGGTGATACGGCTGTGGCTACCAGGTCAGGAAAATGCCGCCCAGCAGGACGATCCCGGAAATCCCGGTCGCCCAACCCGTGCGCACCATCCGCAGGCCGCCCCCGATGACGAGGGAGGCCAGCATCAGGGCCCCCGCGAAGGGCAGCGCGGCCTCCATCACGCCCGGCCCACCCGTGCGCACCGCCTCCACGGTCCCCGGCCGCAGCACCACCGTCAGGCTCTCGCCGGCGGAGCGACCGACCGATTGCGCCAACACCACGGATGGCGGAATCTCGTCCCCGGCCGCCGCGCCGCTGAACGGCTCGAACGAGCCGGCGCAGGCGTCCCGCCCGCACTCCCGCAGGGTGAGCGTCCCGCGCTCCCCGCCGCCACCACCCATCGCGTGGCGCATGGTGTCCCAGGAGGTCCACACCCCGGACGCCAGGATCAACAGGGCCACCACGGCCAGCACGCCGCGCAGCAGCCATCGGCCGGCGCGCACGGCCCCGCTCTCCGGCGGCCCCTCCGGCTCCCCGTCGTCGTCGCCCGCTTCGATCGGCTCCGTCCCCGGATCCTCCACATCGTGGAATCGCGGATCCCGACCGTCACCGCCCCGGGAACCCCGGGCACGACGGGACGGCCGTTCCTCCCGGTGCGAGTGGGGTCGGTGACCCCTCCCGGGGCGCTCGGTGTCGGACATGCCGCGATCCTTGGCCATGCCCCGCGTCGGGTCAAGGGACGTCGGGCCCGTCCCGGGGAGGGAGCCGAGCCCCTCCGACGCCCCGTCGGACGCCGCTCAGCCGTTGAAGGTGCTCTGCGCCCGTTCCAGCCCCTGTGTCACCAGGGCCTCGACGGCGTCCGCCGCCCGGTCCACGAACCAGTCCAACTCCTTGCGCTCGACGGTGGAGAAGTCCTTGAGCACGAAGGCGGCGACATCCATCCGGCCCGGCGGACGACCCACACCGCAGCGCACCCGGTGGTAGTCCCGGCCCAGGGCGGAGGTGATCGACTTCAGCCCGTTGTGGCCGTTGTCACCGCCCCCGCGCTTGAGGCGCAGCACCCCGTAGTCGATGTCGAGTTCGTCGTGGATCACGACGATCCGTTCGACGGGCACCTTCAGCCAGGAGGCCAGGGCGCCGGTCGGCCCCCCGGAGAGGTTCATGAAGGTCATCGGCTTGGCGAGCACCACCCGGGGGGACCCGGCGGCGGAGCCGGGGATGCCGAGCCGTCCCTCGCAGACCTGTGCCCGCGACTTGTGCGCCCGGAAGGAACCGCCGATCCGTCGGGCGAGCAGGTCGGCCACCATGAAGCCGACGTTGTGACGGTTCCCGGCGTACTGCGGACCGGGGTTGCCCAGCCCGACGATCAACCAGGGTCCCTGTGCCGTCTCCGTCGCGTCCGCCACGTCCGTCCGTCCCGCTCTCAGCCGTCCCGGGGCCCGGTGCCGACCCCCGATGTCGTCCGAAAGCCTACCGGCGCTCTCGGAACACACGGGGGTTCGATTAAGCTACGCGCGGTGATGCCGAGGTTCGTGCAGCGGACTCCGCCGTGCCCGTGAGGGCGTGAGGAGCCCTCACCCGTTCCGGCCCCACCCCGCGCGTCCCTCTGTCGGCCTCCCCCTTCGGGCGACCGGCACCGATCGCCGCACCGGTACCACCCCCGCCCCCCGTGGGGCGGACCCACCGCACTTCCCGTACTTCGCTGTGCCCGCGCCGCCCACCGGTGGCGCGGTGTGGTCGCGCGTCCCCACCGGACGCGCCCGCTGGATGGAGACGTCCGTGAAACGTCGTCTGTGGGGAACCTCCGTCGTCGCGGGGGCCGCCGTGTTCGGCACCCTCGTCATGCAGGGCATGGCCGGCGGCTCCACCGGAACCGCCGGGGACGACCCCTCGGCCGCCGTGGTCGAACCGGAGACGCACGAGGCCGACCTGGCCCGCTCCGCCGCCGGCACCCGCGCCGAACTGCCCCGCACCGCCACCGATCCGTTCAGCCTGATCGGTGTCACCTGGACCGACCCGGAGACCGAACTGGTCGGCACCGTCGAGGCCCGGGTACGGGACGCCTCCGGCGGCGGCTGGTCCTCCTGGCTGGCCCTGGAGCCGAACCCCGTCCCGGCCGAGTGGGAGGACGCCGAGCGCGGCGGCACCGAGCCGCTGTGGGTGGGCCCCTCCGACGGCATCGAGGTGCGGGTGGTCTCGGACGCCGGGGTCGCCGGGAAACTGCCCGCGGGGCTGCGGGTGGACATGATCGACCCGGGAACCGGCACCGCGCGGACCATGGACCCGGCGGGCTTCGCCCGGGACGAGACCACCGGCGGCGGTGCCGACACGCCCGTGCCGGGCACGACGCCCGCGCCGGTCGCCGACCGGGAGCCCCAACCCGCTCCCGGGCCCCGGGACACCGTCCCCACCACGGCGGAGCTCACCGCCGAGGCGACCGGGGAGCCCGCCCC
>NZ_VKHS01000468.1 GCF_014141525.1 Streptomyces calidiresistens | reverse complement strand
CCCTCCATCCTTCCCATCCCTCACACCCCTCTTCACCGCTCTCGTCGCTCCCGTCGCCCCCGTCGCTTTTGGTCCGCTCCCCTCGACCGCCCCCGGCAGGGGATGGGGCGCGGCGTGTCGCGCGGCGCCGGGACCGGGGCCGCGCACCGCTCCGGCGGGACCACCGCAAGCCGACACAAGGGGCATTCCGCGCCGCCACCCTTCCGTGACGTCATCGCCCGGACACGTCTCGTACCCGGCGCGGCACCCCCCGGGGGACGGCGCGATCCGGGGGGCGCGACACTGCGGCGGACCCGGACCCCCCTCCCGTAGTCTCGGGGCCATGTCGCTCTACGCCGCCTACGCCGGCAATCTCGATCCCCGCCTGATGGCGCGGCGTGCGCCCCACTCCCCCTTGCGCTGCACGGGTTGGTTGTCGGACTGGCGGCTGACCTTCGGCGGGGAACACATGGGCTGGGAGGGGGCGCTGGCCACCATCGTGGAGGCTCCCCGGGCGCAGGTCTTCGTGGCGCTGTACGACGTCGCCCCCATGGACGAGGACGCCATGGACCGCTGGGAGGGCGTCGGCATGGACATCTACCGGCGCATGCGCGTTCGGGTGCACACCCTGGAGGGAGACCTCCCGGCCTGGCTGTACGTCCTCAACGGCTACGAGGGCGGCCTCCCCTCCGCCCGCTACCTCGGCGAGATCGCGGACGCGGCCGAGTCCGCGGGCGCGCCCCACGACTACGTGACCGAGCTGCGCAAACGGCCCTGCTGATCGTCTCCGCCCGGGCTTCCGGCGCCGCGGAAGCCGGGTGGCTCCGCCGGCCGCCGTCCGGGCCCCCTCCGTGACCGCGCGATGCCGGGAGCGTGTCGGGAAGCGCCCGGAACACACCCCGGGGCATCGGTCCGGTTACGTCCTTCGGACGTGTCTACGCGCGTAGGCGAAAAACCGTTACCCTCCCTTCGTGAACGCTTCCGAAATTGTGGGCATGGCCGAGGAGGCCGCGGGCCGGGTACGCGAGCTGACCGGGGTCACCGGGCACGACGTGGCCCTCGTCATGGGCTCGGGCTGGGTCCCCGCCGCGGATGTGCTGGGCACCCCCGACGCGGAGTTCCCCGTCACCGAGTTGCCGGGCTTCCCGCCGCCGGCCGTCGCCGGACACGCGGGGATGGTGCGGTCGCACCGCATCGGCTCCGTCCGGGTGCTGGTCTTCCTCGGGCGGACCCACTTCTACGAGGGCAGAGGGGTGGCGGCCGTGGCCCACGGGGTCCGCACGGCGGTGGCCGCCGGCTGCAAGACCGTGGTGCTCACCAACGGCTGCGGCGGTGTCCGGCCCGGGATGCGACCCGGCCAGCCGGTCCTCATCTCCGACCACATCAACCTCACCGGGACCTCCCCCGTGGTGGGGGCCAATTTCGTGGACCTCACCGATCTGTACTCCAGCAGGCTGCGCACGCTGTGCCGGGAGATCGAGCCCGATCTCGAGGAGGGCGTCTACGTGCAGTTCCCCGGGCCGCACTACGAGACGCCCGCGGAGATCGGAATGGTGCGGGCCATCGGCGGCGACCTGGTCGGCATGTCCACCGTGCTGGAGGCGATCGCCGCCCGCGAGGCGGGGGCGGAGGTGCTGGGCATCTCCCTGGTGACCAACCTGGCAGCCGGCATCACCGGGGCGCCCCTCAACCACGAGGAGGTCCTGCAGGCCGGCCGGGAATCGGCGGTGCGGATGGGCAACCTGCTGGCCCGCGTGCTGGAGCGGCTGTGAACGCCGCGACCGTCGGGGCCGGCTCCCCCGACCCCCTGGCAGCCGCCCGGGCCTGGCTCGCCGAGGACCCCGATCCCGCCACCCGCGCCGAGCTGGCCGGACTGATCGGGGCCGCCGAGGCCGAGGCCGCCGACCCCGGCGGCGCCCCGGACCGCCCGGGCACCGCGGAGGAGGGGACCGCCCGCCCGGCCCGTGCCGAGTTGGCCGCCCGCTTCTCCGGGACCCTGGAGTTCGGCACCGCCGGTCTGCGCGGTGAGCTGGGCGCCGGACCCACCCGGATGAACCGCGTGGTGGTGATCCGCGCGGCGGCCGGTCTGGCGGCGTACCTGCGCGACCGGGCCGGGAAGGTTCCGGAGGGCCCGGGGAACCGGGACGACCGGAACGCCCCGCCCACCGTGGTCATCGGCTGGGACGCCCGCCACATGAGCGAGCGGTTCGCCCGGGACACCGCGGCCGTGGTCGTGGGCGCCGGCCTGCGGGCGGTGCTGCTGCCCCGGCCGCTGCCCACCCCGGTGCTGGCCTTCGCGATCCGCCGACTGGGCGCCGCCGCCGGCGTCATGGTGACCGCCAGCCACAACCCGCCCCGGGACAACGGCTACAAGGTGTACCTCGGGGACGGCAGTCAGATCGTGCCCCCCGCCGACGCCGACATCGCGGCCCGCATCGCCGGGGTCGGTCCCCTCGCCGGGGTGCCCCGCCCCGAGGGCGCGGGCGAGATGCTCGGCGAGGAGATCGTCGAGGCGTACCTGGAGCGGGCCGGCACCGTCCTCGCCCCGGACTCGCCGCGCGGGATCCGGGTGGTGTACACGCCCCTGCACGGCGTCGGGGGCCCGGTGGTGGTCGAGGCGTTCCGGCGCGCCGGTTTCCCCGAGCCGGTGGTGGTGGCCGAACAGGCCGAGCCGGACCCGGACTTCCCCACGGTGGCCTTCCCCAACCCGGAGGAGCCGGGGGCGATGGACCTGGCCTTCGCCACGGCCCGGCGGGAACGACCGGACCTCGTCATCGCCTCCGACCCGGACGCCGACCGGTGCGCGGTGGCCGTACCCGACGCCTCCCGGGAGGAGGGGTGGCGGATGCTGCGCGGCGACGAGGTCGGCGCGCTGCTGGCCGCCCATCTGATCCGGCGGGGCGCCGGCGGCACGCTGGCCGCCTCGGTGGTCTCGTCCTCCCTGGTGGAGCGCATGGCGCGGGCCGCCGGCCTCCCCTTCCGGTACACCCTGACCGGCTTCAAGTGGCTCTCCCGGGTGGAGGGGCTGCGCTACGGGTACGAGGAGGCGCTGGGGTACTGCGTGGACCCGGAGGGGGTGCGGGACAAGGACGGCGTCACGGCGGCCCTGGCAATCGCGGAACTGGCGAGCGGACTGAAGGAGGCCGGTCGCGGGTTGACCGACCTGCTGGACGACCTGGCGCTGGAGCACGGCCTGCACGCCACCGATCAGTTGTCGGTGCGGGTGGCCGACCTCTCCCTGATCGGGTCCGCCATGACGCGGCTGCGGGAGACGCCGCCGACGACCCTCGCCGGCAGTCCGGTGGAGCGGGCGGCGGACCTGCGGGACGGGGTGGACGGGCTGCCGCCCACCGACGGCCTGCGGTACGACCTGGCGGACGGGCGGGTCATCGTGCGTCCCAGCGGCACCGAGCCCAAGCTGAAGTGCTACCTGGAGGTCGTGGTGCCGGTCACCGAGCGGGAGGGACTGCCCGCGGCGCGGGCGGAGGCCGGCCGGCGCCTGACGGCGCTGCGGGGGGACCTGGCGGAGGCCGCCGGGCTGTGAGCGTCCGGCTTCCCGGGGTGGGGCGGGCCCGGGCCCGATCCCGGGAGGCCGGCGGTTCCGCCGGCCCCTCGCCCGCCCGGGGCCGGCGGTCGGTCGGGGCGGCACCCGGAGGGGCCGCACCGCCCGGAACCGGGCCCCGGAACCGCGTCAGCCGGTGATCCAAAGGATCAGCAGGAGCAGGACACCGAACGCGGTGGGCGCCATGATCTCCCAGGCCCACCGGATGGTGACCGTCCCGGCCGCGTCCGGCTCCTCCCGGCGCCGCTCGGCGAGCTCCCTCAGCTCCGCCACCGAGGCGTCGGCCGGGGCGGTGCGGGGCTGGTTGTCCTGCGGGGCGGAGGGCCCGCGCAGGGTGCCGAGCAGGCCCCCGCGCGGCTCCTCCCCCGCGGCGAGCCGCTGATTGTGGCGGGTGGCCCTGCCCCGTTCCCGGAGCGAGACGGGGATCGCCCACAGCTGGTAGACCGCGCCCTCGGCCAGCAGCTCCGCCGAATAGCGGGCCCGGACGGTCTCCACCGCCCCCCACGGGACGTGGATGGTGCGGAAGGGATTGCGGATCAGCACCCGGTTGTCGCCGGCGAGGACCACCGGACGCACGGTGAGGGCGACGATCAGCGGAACCACCGTCAGCAGACCCGCGATCGCGTACAGCGGCACCCGCCCCTCCCCGCGCAGCAGGGCGTCGCCGCCCATCCAGGCCGCCAGGCCGAGCAGCAGGACCCCACCGGCGATCGCCGGCCCGGAACGGTAACTGCGGTCTGCGTACTCCTGCGGCTCACTGGTCATGCCCCGATTCTGCCCGACCCCCCGCGGGCCCGGCCGTCCGGCTCGGCGGACCGACGGGGGCGCGGGGGCCACGAGGGGGATGACAGGCTGCTACGCGCGTAGATATGCTCCTCTGGTGACCATGTCCTCGACGCCCCCGATGTCCTCACCCCCCACC
>NZ_VKHS01000467.1 GCF_014141525.1 Streptomyces calidiresistens | reverse complement strand
CGCCCGGACCCCGTCCCCGCTTCCCGCCGGCACCGTGCCGGTGGCCGCCCCGCCGCCCGCCGGGCTGACGGCCGAGGGCCTGCCCGCCTGGCTCGACCCCGTCCACCGCGCGGCGCGCAGCGTCGCCACCGTCGGGATCGACGGTCTGCTCCGCCCGCCGGCCGACGGCGGCCGGCCCGCGGCGGTGCTGGTGCTCTTCGGCGAGGGCGCCGGCGGCCCCGAACTGCTGCTCCTGCAACGCGCCTCCAGCCTGCGCGACCACCCCGGCCAGTGCTCCTTCCCCGGCGGTGGTCTCGATCCCGAGGACGGCGACCCCACCGGGGACGGTCCGGTGCGGGCCGCGCTGCGGGAGGCCCGGGAGGAGACGGGGCTGGACCCGGCGGGCGTGCAGCCCTTCGCCACCCTGCCGAACCTCTTCATCCCGCCCAGCGGGTTCGTCGTCACCCCCGTGCTGGGGTGGTGGCGCGAGCCCAGCCCGGTGGGCCCCGTGGACCCCGGCGAGACCGCGCGGGTGTTCACCGCGCCCGTCCACCGGCTGACCGACCCCGGGCACCGGGTCACCGTCGTGCACCCCAGCGGGTACCGCGGTCCCGCCTTCCTCGTCGCCGACACGGTCGTCTGGGGGTTCACCGCCGGCGTGATCGACCTGATTTTGCGCCATGCCGGATGGGAAAAGCCCTGGGATCGCACCCGGGAGATCCCCCTGGACCTCTCCACATGAGACGGTTGCCGTCATGAACGCGCTGGACTACCTGCTGCTGTTGGCCGCCGTCTGGTTCGCCGTCGTCGGCTACCGGCAGGGCTTCGTGGTCGGCATCCTCTCGGTGCTCGGGTTCCTCGGCGGCGGCCTGGCCGCGCTGTACCTGGTGCCGATCGTGTGGGAGCGGATCGGCAACGGTTCGCCGCCGGGCACCGGGTGGGTGATCGCCGCGGTGGTGGTGGTCATCGTCTGCGCGTCCGCCGGCCAGGCCGTCACCACCCACGTGGGGAACCGGCTCAGACAGCACATCACCTGGTCGCCGGCGAGGGCCCTGGACGCCACCGGCGGCGCCCTGGTGAACGTGCTGGCGATGCTGCTGGTGGCCTGGCTGATCGGCTCCGCGCTGGCCACCACCACGCTGCCGACCATAGGCCGCGAGGTGCGCGGCTCACAGGTGCTGCACGGCGTCTCCCGGGTGTTGCCCGACCACGCCGACACCTGGTTCTCCGACTTCAGTTCGATCCTCGCCCAGCACGGCTTCCCGCAGGTCTTCACGCCCTTCTCCGGCGAGACCATCACCGACGTCCCGCCGCCCGACCAGGCGCTCGCCTCCAGCCCCGTGGTGGAGCGGGCCCGGGAGTCCATCGTCAAGGTGGCCGGGACCGCGCCGAGCTGCGGCAAGGTCCTGGAGGGCACCGGCTTCGTCTTCGCCCCCCAGCGGGTGATGACCAACGCCCACGTGGTGGGCGGGGTCAACGAGCCGACCGTGCAGATCGGCGGCGAGGGCCGGGTCTACGACGCGCGGGTGGTGCTCTACGACTGGGAGCGGGACGTCGCCGTGCTGTACGTGCCCGAGCTGGGCGCCCCGGCCCTGGAGTTCGCCGGACAGGACGCGGGCGGCGGGGACGACGCCATCGTGGCGGGCTTCCCCGAGAGCGGCCCCTTCGACGTGCGGGCCGCCCGGGTGCGCGAGCGGATCCAGGCCAACGGCCCCGACATCTACCGCCGGGGCACCGTACAGCGCGACGTGTACTCCCTGTACGCCACGGTCCGGCAGGGCAACTCCGGCGGGCCCCTGCTGACCCCCGACGGCCGGGTGGCGGGCGTCATCTTCGCCAAGTCCCTGGACGACGACAACACCGGCTACGCGCTGACCAACGACGAGGTCGCCGGGGTCGTGGAGCGCGGACGCACCGCCGAGGGCGCCGTGGACAGCCAGAGCTGCGCCATGTGACGCCCCGGTACCGGGGCGTCCGGGGCGAGGAGCCGGGCCCGACCCCGACACGACGCCGCGCGCCCCGCTCCGGTGGAAACCGGGACGGGGCGCGCGGAGTGTGGTGCGTGCGTGGGTCGGGCCGGTGGACGGCGGCGGGAGACCGTCGGCCCTCGGCGAGTGGATCGGTGGATAGGGAACGGGTGAATCGGCGTCGGGACGGGGTGCGGTACCGGTCCGGTGCGAACCGGGTCAGCCGCGCGGATGGCGCAGCCGGGTACCCACCCAGCGCGCCCGGCGCCGGAGGAGGTGCGGGAATCCGACCAGCGGATCCCCGGGGCGGAAGGAGCCGACGCGCCGTACGGCGCCCTGCGCCGCTGCGGCGGCTCCGTTGCCGCTTCGGGAGATGCGTGCCACATCACGGTGGTCCTGCGTCCAGCCCATACCACCGACTCTCCCCCACCCGCGCGATCGGTAATCGTCCCGGGCACCGGCTTCTCGCCCGTGCCGGCGGTACGTGCCGGCGGTCGGTCGGTCACGCGCGGTCCGTCGGTCGCGCGTGGTCGCCCGCCGGCTACCGGCGGTCGGGCTCGGGGTCCCGCAGCCACTCCACCAGCTCGGCGGTGAACGCCACCGGGTCCTCCTCGTGCGGGTAGTGCCCCAGACCGTCGAACAGCCGCCAACGGTAGGGCGCCTCGACGTACGCGGCCGAGCCCGCCGCGCTGCGGGCGCGCACCACCGGGTCCAGCGCGCCGTGCAGATGCAGGGTCGGCACCCGCACCGGGGCCCGCATCCGCCGGTTGAAGGCGATGCCGTCCGGCCGGGCCAGGGAACGCACCATCCACCGGTACGGCTCCACCGAGCAGTGCGCGGTGGGCGGAATGCACATCGCGCGGCGGAAGACCTCCACCGCGTCCTCGTCCGGGCCGCCCGCGGGCCCCGACCACTCCTCCAGCAGCCGGGCGACCTCGGCGCCCCCGTCGGCGACCAGCCGCCGCTCGGGCAACCACGGCCGCTGGAACCCCCACACCGCCCCGCTCGCCGCCGTCTGCCGGGGGTCGCGCAGCAGCGCGGCCCGCCACGCCCGGGGGTGCGGCATCGAGGAGACCGCCAGCCGGCGCACCAGCTTCGGACGCATCACCGCCGCCGTCCATGCCAGGTAACCGCCCAGGTCGTGGCCGACCAGCGCGGCGTCCGGCTCACCGAGGGAACGGATCACCCCGGTGACGTCCAGCGCCATGTTGGCCGGGTCGTACCCCCGCGGGGTGCGGTCGCTGCCGCCCACGCCACGCAGGTCCATCGCCACCGCGCGGTAACCGGCCTCGGCGAGGGCGGGCAGCTGTCGGCGCCAGGTCCACCAGAACTGGGGGAAGCCGTGCAGCAGCAATACCAGTGGGCCCTCGCCCATCTCGGCGATGTGGAAACGGGCGCCGTTGGCGGCGACGTCGCGGTGGATCCAGGGGCCGTCCCGGTGGACGACCGCGGCGCGCGCCTCGGAGTGCTCGGGTGCGGTCATACGGGGAGTCTTTCACCTCCCGGGAGCGGGGACCGGAGGCTCCCCGGCGGGGCGCGGGGAACGGCCGGAAGACCGCCCCCCGTCGGTCACCGCTCGACGGCCGCCCGGTGCGAGCCGCTGCCGTTGGCCGAGGCCGGCGGCAGGGCCGGGGCGCGGTCGCGCGGGTGCGGCTTGACGTTGGACAGCACGGCGGCCGACTCCTTGATGGAGGCCGTCAGGTCCTGCTTGGGGGAGTTGCGCCGCAGCAGGGCCCGTCCCACCAGCGCCAGGATCCCGGCCACCAGCAGGAACACGCCGGCGGTGATCAGGAAGGCGATGGCGAGCGGCACGTTCCACCACGCGTGCAGCCAGTACCCCAGGGCCATCGCGAAGGGCGGCAGCGAGAAGACCGCGACCAGGCCCGCCGCCGCCAGGGCGCCACCGCCCGCGCCCGCCTGCTGCACGTCGTGCTTGAGCCGTGCCTTGGCGAGCTCCAGCTCGTCCCGCATCAGCCCGGAGAGCTCACCCGTGGCGTCGGACACCAAACGGCCGATGCTGCGTCCCTCGTCCGCTGCGCTCATCGTGGCCTCTTCTCCTCATCGCTCACTCGTCGGTCGGGGTCGGGGTCGGGCGCGGCGTCCGGTCCGTCGCCGTGGCCGGGACCGCCGGTGTCGGCGGATTCCGCCGGGGGCCGGCCCCCGGCCGCGTGCCGTTCCGGGGTCCCCGCCATCCGCAGATGGTATGCGGGGTCCCCGGCGCCCCGGTGGCCCGGCGCGCCGCCGGGCCCGGAGGCCGCCGTTCCGGTGGAGGCCGGCGTGCCGCGGTCGGTGTTCCCGGGGTTCCCCCGGTTCCCGGGATTCGGTTCCTCCTCCCGTCTTCCCCGTCCGTCCGGTTTCTCCCCTCTTCCGGGGGACGCGTCGCGGGGCTCGCCCGTTCCGGTCGTCGGTGCCGTGCCGTTCCGGGGTCCCCGCCATCCGCAGATGGTATGCGGGGTCCCCGGCGCCCCGGTGGCCCGGCGCGCCGCCGGGCCCGGAGGCCGCCGTTCCGGTGGAGGCCGGCGT
>NZ_VKHS01000466.1 GCF_014141525.1 Streptomyces calidiresistens | reverse complement strand
CCCCCGCCCCGCAGGGACCGGCCGGCACCGCCATCGCGGTCCTGCTCATCGGCCCGGCCGGGGCGGGCAAGACCACCGTGGCCCGGCACTGGGCGGACCACCGCACCGTTCCCACCGCCCACATCAGCCTGGACGACGTCCGCGAATGGGTCCGCTCCGGCTTCGCCGACCCCCGCGCCGGGTGGGACGACCGCTCCGAGGCCCAGTACCGGCTGGCCCGCCGCACCTGTGGCTTCGCCGCCCGCAACTTCCTCGCGAACGGGATCTCCTGCATTCTCGACGACGCGGTCTTCCCCGACCGCCCCGCCGTCGGCCTCGGGGGTTGGAAACGCCACGTCGGCCCCGGGCTCATACCCGTGGTGTTGCTCCCCGGTCTGGAGACGGTCCTCGAACGCAACGCCGTCCGCAGCGGCACCCGCCGGCTGGCCGACGAGGAGGTGGCGGTCATCCACGGCCGGATGGCCGGCTGGTACGGATCGGGACTTCCCGTCATCGACAACTCCCGGCTGGACGTCCCCACCACCGCACGCATGATCGACGAGGCGGTGACCAGGGCCCTCGCCCATCCCCCGACCTGGTGACCCGCCCGGACGCGTCCGACGGGCCGGGCACCCGTTCGCTGCGTAGGCTCACCGCATGTCACGCGGCACCGCACAGGCACACGCCCGGCGACGGGTCGGGATCAGGGAGGCGGCCGGGACGGCGTCCGGGACCGCGGTGGTGGTCACCCGACCGGCCAACATCCACTACCTCACCGGCCTCCGTCCCGCCGGCGCCGTCCTGCTGCTGCCGCCGGGCCCCGCCGGGGGGACGGGGACGGACCTGCTCATCCTCCCGCCCGGCCCGGTGCCCGGGGGGGCGGACCGTCCGGACACCCCCCTCGGCGGCGCCGCGGCCCCCGCGGGACCCGACCCCGGGCTGTCGTGCCTCTCCCATCCCGAGCCGTTGCCCGAGGCCGCCCGACTGGTCCGCGCGGCCGGTGCCGGGGCCCTGGCCGTGGAGGAGCACCATCTGACGGTCGCCCGCCACCGGGCCCTGGCCGCCGCCCTGGGCGGGGTGCCCCTGGTGGACCTGGGGTGCGCGGTGGAACGCCGACGGCTGGTGAAGGACGAGTGGGAACTGGACGCGCTGCGCACGGCGGCGGAGATCACCGATCGGGCCCTGGGCGAACTGCTGGAGTCCATCCTGGTCGGCCGCACCGAGCGTCACCTGGCGCTGGAGCTGGAACGGCGACTGGTGGACCACGGGGCCGAGGCACCGGCCCTCCCCACCTCGGTCGGCACCGGGCCGCACTCCGGGCTGCCGGAGCACCGCCCCACCGACCGGAGGGTGGAGGAGGGGGACTTCCTCACCGTGCGCCTGGGCGCCCGTCACCGGGGGTACGGCTGCCAGATCGCCCGCACCTTCGTGATCGGCGGTCGCCCCGCCGACTGGCAGATCGAACTGCACGAGCTGGTCTTCGCCGCGCAGCGGGCCGGTCGGGAGGCGTTGCGCCCCGGCGCCGAGTGCCGCGAGGTGGACCGGGCGGCCCGGTCGGTGCTGGAGGCGGCGGGCCACGGACCGGCGCCGGGCACCTCCACCGGCCACGGCGTGGGGCTGGAAATCGGGGAGGACCCACGGCTGTCACCCGCGGCCATGGGTAGACTGGGCCCTTGTGTGCCGGTCACCGTCGAGCCGGGGGTACATCTCCCGGGTCGGGGCGGCGTCCGGATCGACGACACGCTCGTCGTCCGTCCCGAGGCGGACGGCGGACCGGAGCTACTCACCATCACGACCAAGGAGCTCCTCGCCCTGTAGTTCCCCGAAGCGGGACGCCCGGGCGGGTGCGGCCCTCGGTCCCCCGAAGCAGCAGTCTCAGGAGATTCCGCGACCGTGGCCACCACGAACGACCTCAAGAACGGCATGGTGCTCAAGCTCGACGGCGGCCAGCTGTGGTCCGTAGTCGAGTTCCAGCACGTCAAGCCCGGCAAGGGCGGCGCCTTCGTCCGCACCAAGCTGAAGAACGTGCTCTCCGGCAAGGTGGTGGACAAGACCTTCAACGCCGGGACCAAGGTGGACACCGCCACCGTCGACCGGCGGGGCATGCAGTTCTCGTACAAGGACGGCTCGGACTTCGTCTTCATGGACATGGAGACCTACGACCAGCTGCACATCAACCCCGAGACCGTGGGCGAGGCCGCCAACTACCTCCTCGAGGGGCAGGACTGCACCGTCGCCATCCACGAGGAGAACCCGCTCTTCATCGAACTGCCCGCGGCGGTCGAGCTGACCATCGAGTACACCGAGCCCGGTGTGCAGGGCGACCGCTCCACCGGCGGCACCAAGCCGGCCCGGTTGGAGACCGGTTACGAGATCGGTGTCCCGCTGTTCATCACCACCGGTGAGAAGATCAAGGTGGACACCCGCTCCGGGGAGTACCTCGGCCGCGTGAGCAGCTGACGTGGCGGCACGCAACACCGCCCGCAAGCGCGCCCTCCAGATCCTCTTCGAGGCCGATCAGCGGGACGTGGAGCCCACGACCGTGCTCGCCGACTGGATCAGGCACTCGCACGCCGACACCCGGCAGCCGCCGGTCTCGGAGTACACCATGCGGCTGGTGGAGGGGTACGCCGAACACGCGGGAACCATCGACGACCTGATAGCCCGGCACGCCGTGGGCTGGCCACTGGACCGGATGCCGGTGGTGGACCGCAGCCTGCTGCGGATGAGCGCCTACGAGCTGATCTGGGAGGACGACACCCCGGACGCGGTGGTCCTCGACGAGGCCGTGCGGCTGGCGAAGGAGTTCTCCACCGACGACTCCCCGGGTTTCGTCAACGGGCTGCTCGCCAAGCTCAAGGAACTCAAGCCGGGCCTCTCCCGCTGAGTGCCGGGCCCGGCGGATCCGCGGGGCCCGGACCGGGGGATCCCCCCCCCCGCACGACGCGGGGCCCCGACGAACACCGTTCGTCGGGGCCCCGCGTCGTGTCGTGTCCTCCCCCGGCCATCCGGCGCCGGGGCCGGACGGCTCAGCTCTCCTCGGCCTGCACCGCGCGCCGGGCGTCGGCGTCCAGCACGCCCCAACCGATCAGCTGCTCGGTCAGCACGGAGGGGGACAGGTCGTAGATGACGGCGAGGGTGCGCAGGTCGTCCTGGCGGATGGAGAGCACCTTGCCGTTGTAGTCGCCGCGCTGGCTCTGGATCGTGGCCGCGTAGCGCTGCAGCGGGCCGCCCTTGTCGGTCGGGAGCTGGGTCAGCCGCTCCAGGTCCAGGACCAGCTTCGGCGGCGGCTCGGCGGCGCCCGCGGGCGTGGTGCCGGGCAGCAGCTCCTGCACCGGGACCCCGTAGAAATCGGCCAGTTCGGCCAGTCGCTGCACGGTGACGGCACGGTCACCGCGCTCGTAGGAGCCGACCACGACCGCCTTCCAACGGCCCTGCGACTTCTCCTCCACCCCGTGCAGGGACAGCCCCTGCTGGGTGCGGATGGCTCGGAGCTTGGCTCCGAGCTGCTTGGCGTATTCGCTCGACATGGGACTCCCCGGACGGCGTAGTGGTAACTCAGTGTGAGATTACGCAGCGTGATAACCGCCGTCAAGCGGGGCGGAGCGGAACGTCTCCGACCTGCGGTGATGTGGGCGCCCCCGGCCTTCCTGCTATGCTCGGCGCAGGCCGGGATCGTACAGCTGAACGCCTCGCTCATGAGTGTTGCGTAAACGTTCGGTTTCCGATCCCCGGTCCGGCCAGACGTCCTTTAAAGCCCGTCCCGTGAGGCGGGGAAGGAGGTCCGTTTCGCATGGACACCACCGGTACACCCCCCGATCGCATGCCCGGGTCCGGAAGCCGACGCGCCACGACGGCGGAGGGCACGACCGCCCCGATCCCGCCGGACGGGGCCGAAACCGGCCGTCCGGTCCTCGAGGCCCCCGACATCGCCCGGGTCCTCACCCGCATCGCCCACGAGATCGTCGAACGCGCCCGCGGCGCGGAGGACGTCGTCCTGTTGGGCATCCCCACCCGCGGCGTGCACCTCGCCCGCCGTCTGGGCACCCGGCTGCGCGACATCACCGGCACCGACGTCCCCGTGGGATCCCTGGACATCACCATGTACCGGGACGACCTGCGGCTCCGCCCCGCCCGTGCCCTCGCCCGCACCGAGATCCCCGACGAGGGTGTCGACGGCCGTCTGGTCGTGCTCGTCGACGACGTGCTGTTCTCCGGGCGCACCGTGCGCGCCGCCCTGGACGCCCTCGGTGACCTCGGGCGCCCCCGTGCCGTCCAACTCGCCGTCCTCGTCGACCGGGGCCACCGCGAGCTGCCGATCCGCGCCGACTACGTGGGCAAGAACCTGCCCACCTCCCTGCGGGAGACCGTCCGCGTCCGACTCGCCGAGGAGGACGGCCGCGACGGTGTCCTGCTCGGACGGCGCGAATCCTGACCCGCGGGACGGCGCGGTACCGCACCCCGACACGCCCCGGCCCCCCGGGCGCCCCGGCC
>NZ_VKHS01000465.1 GCF_014141525.1 Streptomyces calidiresistens | reverse complement strand
CGTCGGTGCCGGCTCCCCCGCCGCCCCCTCCGGCGTCATCGGTGGCGAACAACTGGGCCTGGAGGGCACCCGGGTCCGGCCCATGAAGGGCGCCCCCACCCTGCCGAGGACCACCGCCCGCGCCTGGATCGTCGCCGACGCCGACACCGGCGAGGTCCTGGCCGCGCACAACGCCCACCGGCGCATGGCCCCGGCGAGCACCCTCAAGATGCTCTTCGCCGACACCCTGCTCGCCGACACCGACCCCGAGGACGTCTACCGCGCCGACCCACTGGACTTCGGCCGACTGGGCGCCGGCAGCAGCGCGGTGGGGATCTCCGACGGGCACGACTACACCGTCGAGGACCTGTGGCACGGCGTCTTCCTCGCCTCGGGCAACGACGCCGTGCACGCCCTGGCCGCCATGAACGGCGGACTCGACGAGGTCGCCCGCCGGATGAACGAACGGGCCGTCGAACTCCAGGCGATGGACACCACCGTCGTCAACCCCGACGGCTACGACGGCGAGGGCCAGCTCTCCTCCGCCTACGACCTCACCCTCATCGCCCGCGCCGGCCTGCGGAACCCCGAGTTCCGCCGCTACGCCGCCGCCGAGACCTACGCCTTCCCCGGCAAGGGCAAGGGCAAGAAACGCGAGAGCTTCGAGATCCGCAGCACCAACCGGCTGCTCGTCGGCGCCCCCGGCCTGGACCGCTACCCCGGCATCATCGGCGGCAAGAACGGCTACACCTCCAAGGCCGGCCACACCTTCACCGGCATCGCCGAACGCGACGGCCGCACCCTCATCGTGACGGTCATGAACCCCGAGAACGGCGACCGCCTGCGCGTCTACCGGGAAACCGCCGACCTGTTGGACTGGGGCTTCGAGGCCGCCGGCCGGGTCGAACCGGTCGGCGAACTGGTCCCCACCCTGAGCGAGGTCGCCGAGGCCGCGGCGGAGGCCGAGGCCGCCGCCGCCCCGCAGCCCGACGGCACCGCCGGCGTGGCCGGGCCGGACGGCGGTGCCGGGGCCGGCGGCGCGGGCACGGGCGGGGTCGGCGGCATCGGCGTCCTGCTGCTCAGCGCGGCGACCCTGACGGCGGCGGCGCTGTGGGGGCGTCGGCTGTTCCATCGGCGTCGTCCGCTGCCAGGGCGTCCGCGGCGGACCGTTCCGCGGGTGTGACCGCCGTGGCCGTCCAGGCGCCGCAGAACACCAGCAGCTTGGACATCAGGTTCATCCACACCAACAACGCGATCGGCACACCGAACGCCCCGTAGAGACTGCGGGTGGCGATGCCCGTCAGGTATCCGCTCAACAGGGCCTTGAGGAGTTCGAAGCCGACCGCCCCGATCAGGCACGCCACGATCGTGTCGGTCCGGGGCGGCCGGACCCCCGGCAACCACACCAGCAGGTACAGCATCAGCACGAAGGTGATGGCCACCGCCACCAGGTGCGCCACGATCTGGAGCAGGACCCGGCCCACCGGTCCGCCGATCGCCTCCTGCGCCAGCAGGCGGGCGACCGAGACGGCGAGACCGGAGGCCGCCAGCGAGAGCAGCACCACCCCGCCCAGGCCGGCCAGGACACCGAGGTCCTTGGCCCGCCGCAGCAGGGCGCTCTCCTCCGGATCGTCCAGGTCCCACAGTTCGCGCAGACAGCCCCGCGTCGCCTCCACCCAGCCGGCGCCGGTGGGCAGCAGGAGCAGCAGCGCGACCAGACCGATCGTGCCGGCGTTGTCGATCAACCCGCCGAGATCCAGGTTCTCGGAGATGCCCGGCACCTGATCGGCCAGCCAGTCCCGAACGGTGTCCATGCCCTCGTCGTCCAGCACCCGGGAGGAGATGGCCACGCCGAGGGCCAGGACCGGGAAGAAGGCCAGGAAGCTGGTGAAGGTGATGGCCGCCGCGAGCCGGGTCCACTTCCGGGCGTCCATGTGCTCGTACACCCGCCAGGGGCGGCTGCGGAACAGCCACGCGAGAACCGGGCCCACCACGGCGAGACCGCCGAGCCTGCGCTTCGTCGCCTCGTCCATCGTCCGCCCGGCCTCTCCTCGCGCCCGCCCCGGAAGTGTTCGGACGGGCACGCTACGCGCGGGAGGAGCGGCGAGGGGGGAGGTGGGCACCGACACGCCCGCACCGCCCCCGCACGCCGGGGCGCCCCGCCCGGAGGGGCCGTCAGGCGATCAGGCGCCGCAGCCCCATCCTCTGCTGCGGCAGCGCCCCGCTCGGGAAGCGGAACTCGCGACGCAGCCGCCACACGCCGTCCGTCGCGCCCTGCTCGTAGAGGGCGAACCCCGGCACCGTCCACTCCGCCTCGTACCCGGCCAGGTCGCGCTGCGCGCGGTCCATGGCCTCCTCGGCGATGCCGTGCGCCACCGTCACGTGGGGGTGGTAGGGGAAACCCAGCTCGCGGGCCAGGGGGCCGCGCGGGTCCCGGATCCGCTCCTGCAGACGACCGCACGCGGTCCCGCCCCGCACCACCCGCACGAACACCACCGGCGAGAGCGGGCGGAAGGTGTCCGTGCCCGACAGCCGCATGGGGAACGGGCGTCCGGCGGCGGCGATCCCCGCCAGGTGCTCCTCCACGGCCGGGCGCGCGACGACCTCCACGACCGTCGGCGGCACCAGGGTGACGTGGGTGGGGATACCGGACGCGGCGGTGTCACCGACACCGAAACGGTACTGCTGCAACAGGCTGCCGTGCGGCTCCGGGACAACGAGCGACACGCCGAGCGTGACGGTCCCCACCAGCATCTCCTCCCGAGTGACGCGCGATACGCGCGCGGACGACCCCGTTGACATCGACCCCGTTGACACCGACCCGATTGACACCGACGGCCCCCTCGGATCGGCCGGACCCGCCGTGCCGATCGCTCCCGTCGGACGCGGGGACCTTCCCCGCGACGCCTCCGCCTGCCGGCGCGACCGCGCCGCCGGCGCGGACCGCCCGTGAGCCGCGCCCTCGGCGGCTCCGTCGACTGCCGTGCCCGTGACCCTCTCCGTTTCGCTCGTTGCCACTCGTCGTCCGCCCGCCGTCCCGTCCCGGTGTGCCGTGTCCCTCGCGCGGCGCCGCACCGACCCGTGGCGGCCGGGGGGATCGTCGCCGATCACCGGAGACGATATGTACCCGAACGCACCGACTCGTACCCGTCCGCACCCGATCGGTACCGGGGATGTCCGCCGGACGGTCGGACGCGCCGCGTGCCGTGACCCGGTGCCAGTGTGGCGGGCGGGGAAGCGGAACACCAACGGTCCTCCGCCCCCCCGGGACCGGGCCGAAGGTCCGTCCCCCCGGCCCCCGCCCCAGCTCAGGGGGCCGGCGGCAGGAAACCCACCCGGTCGTACGTCTCGCGCAGGGTGACGGACGCGACAGCCCGTGCCTTCTCCGCGCCGCGCGCCAACAGCCGGTCCAGCTCCGCCGGATCGTCCAGGTACTCCAGCACCCGGTTGCGGAAGGGCGTCACCCAGTCGGTGAAGACCCCGGCCACCTCGGTCTTCAGCGGCCCGTACAGCTGCCCGGTGAACTTCTCCTCCAACTCGGGCACGGTGATGCCGGTCAGGGCCGAGTGGATCACCAGCAGGTTGCTCACGCCGGGCTTGTTCTCCGGGTCGTAGCGCACCTCGGTACCGGTGTCGGTGACGGCGCTGCGGAACTTCTTCGCCGAGACCTTCGGGTCGTCCATCAGGTCGATCCGACCCTTGGCGCTCGGCGCCGACTTGCTCATCTTCGCGGTCGGGTCCTGGAGGTCGTAGATCTTCGCCGTCTCCCGGACGATGCGCGGCCGCGGCACGGTGAAGGTGTGGCCGTAGCGGGCGTTGAACCGCTCGGCGACGTCCCGGGTCAGCTCCACGTGCTGCCGCTGGTCCTCGCCCACCGGCACCTGCTCGGCCTGGTAGAGCAGGATGTCCGCCACCTGGAGCACCGGGTAGGTGAACAGCCCCACGGTGGTGCCCTCGGCGCCCTGCTTGGCGGACTTGTCCTTGAACTGCGTCATCCGGCTCGCCTCGCCGAAGCCGGTCATGCAGTTCATCACCCAGCCCAGCTGGGCGTGTTCCGCCAGGTGGCTCTGGACGAACAGCGTGCAGCGCTCCGGGTCCAGCCCGGCGCCCAGCAGTTGGGCGGCGGCCAGTCGGGTGGACTCGCGCAGCCGGGCCGGGTCCTGCGGGATGGTGATCGCGTGCAGGTCCACCACCATGTAGAAGGCGTCGTGGCTCTCCTGCAGCGCCACCCACTGGCGGACCGCGCCGAGGTAGTTGCCGAGGTGGAAGGACCCGGAGGTGGGCTGGATCCCGGAAAGCACGCGAGGACGACGATCAGTGGCCATGCCCCCATTCTGGCAGGACCGACGGACACCGGTCCCCGCTCGCCCGGGGCGGGGGGACCACGCCCCGGGCACATCGGGGCACCGCGCCCCTGCCCCGGCGCGCGCGCCGGGACAGGGGCGCCCGTGTCACGGCGCGCGCGCCGGGTAGCCGGTCCCCGTGCCTGTCCCTTATAC
>NZ_VKHS01000464.1 GCF_014141525.1 Streptomyces calidiresistens | reverse complement strand
GTGTATACAAGACAGCCCCGTCCGACGGCCCCGCGGCCCTTTCCCCCTTCCGGCCGCCGGGGTCCGCCCACGGGAGGTGCCGCGCCCGGGCTCCCGGCTCGGGCCGGGGGCGCCGGGGCGCCATCCGTGATCGACGCGGCGACCGGGGAGTCCGCCCGGCCGCCGGGGAAAGGACCCCCTCACCGTGGCCGAACAGCCCAGCCCCGCCCGGATGTCGCACACCGGTTCCGTCCCGCCCGGCCCGGGCGCCGCGGAGGAGCGCGAGCCGGGCACCCCGCGGGTGGCGCCCGGCGCCGTGCGCGGCGGGGCCCTCGGCAACGCCCCCGTCCCGCTCTCGTTGTTGGAACTGGCGACCGTGGGGGAGGGGGTCTCCCCCGAGCGGGCCCTGTTGGACACCGTCGAGGCCGCCCGGGTCGCCGAGGCGAGCGGCTACCACCGCCTGTGGGTGGCCGAACACCACGGACTGCCGGGTGTCGCCTCCTCCTCGCCCGCCGTGCTGCTGGCCCACCTGGCCGCCCACACCTCCCGGATCCGGCTGGGCTCGGGCGGGGTGATGCTGCCCAATCACGCGCCGCTGCTGATCGCCGAGCAGTTCGGCACGCTCGAGGCGCTGGCACCGGGCCGGATCGACCTGGGCCTGGGCCGCGCGCCGGGCACCGACGGGCTGACCGCCGCCGCGCTGCGCGGCACCGATCGACTGCGCGAGGGCGCCGAGGACTTCCCCCGGCAGGTCGCCGAACTGGTCGCCTTCCTCGACGGTGACCCGCCGCCGGTGCCGGGCGCGCGTCCCGACGCCCGGGTGCACGCCGTGCCCGGCCCGGTGACGGGGGCGGTGAACCGCCCGCCGGTGTGGCTGCTGGGCTCCTCCGGCTACAGCGCGGAACTCGCCGGCCGGTTGGGTCTGCCGTTCGCCTTCGCCCACCACTTCGCCGCCCGGCACACCGGCCCCGCCCTGGAGCTGTACCGGGCCTCCTTCCGGCCCTCCGCCGTCCTGGACGCCCCGTACTCGATGATCGCGGTCTCCGCCCTGGCGGGCGAGGACGAGACGGAGGTCCGTCGGCAGGTGATGACGGGCGCGTTGGCGATGCTGCGGCTGCGCGGCGGACGGCCCGGTCCGGTGCCGACGCCCAACGAGGCGGAGGACCACCCGTACACCGCACTGGAGCGGGAGGTGGTGGAGAGCCGGCTCGCCGAGGTGGTGCACGGCACCCCGGACGCGGTGCGGGAGGGCCTGAACGCGCTGGTCGCCTCCACCGGCGCGGACGAGCTGATGATCACCACCATGGTGCACGGCGCCGGGGCGCGCCTGCGCGGGTACGCGCTCCTGGCCCGCGCCTACGAACTGCCGGGCGCCGAGGGCACGCTCCCGGCGGGAGCCGGGCTCCGTGCCCCGGGTGGCGTGCCCGTGGCGCCTCCCACCGGCGGGTGAATCCGGCGCGCCGCCGACCGGGCGCGTAACGTGAGCCTTCCGGGGCAGGTGTGCGGTGAACGCCGCGCACGGTGGGCGTCGTGACGGCGTGTCACCCGGCGGGATGGCGGGTGACCGACCGTCACGCCGGACCGGTCCGGCCCCGGAACCGCCGGGCCCGGAGGCGTGACGCCCGCGACGGGCCGGTGGATCGGCACCCGCCGCAGGGGCGGCGGAAGAAGGAGGAGACGACATGGCGGGCTTTCTCGACCGCGCCAAGGAGCAGGCCCAGAAGGGGTACCGCTCCGGCAGGGAGAAGCTGGAGCAGGGCATCGAGCAGGGGCGCGACAAGCTGAGCGACGTCCAGGCCCAGCGCGCCGGGAACGAGTTGCTGCGCTCCCTGGGCGCCGCGTACTACCGCAAGGAGCACGGCACCGGCTCGGAGCAGGAGGTCGGCACCATCCTCAAGGCGCTGGAGGACCACATCACCGAGCACGGTGACGCCTTCCTGAGGTGAACCCCGGCACCGTTCGACGACGGGAACGGCGGGCACCGTGGAGGGGCGGGGGCACGGGAATTCCCGTGCCCCCGCCCCTCCACGCGTGAGCGGGGGCGCCCGGCCTCAGGCCGCCGCGTAGCGCACCGTCACCGGGGCGTGGTCGGACCACCGGGAGGCGTGGTCGGCCGCCCGTTCCACCCGCGCCTCCACGGCCCGCTCCGCCAGGCCGGCGGTCGCCACCTGGTAGTCGATGCGCCATCCCGCGTCGTTGTCGAAGGCGCGGCCCCGGTAGGACCACCAGCTGTAGGGGCCCTCCACCTCCGGGTGCAGGGCGCGCACCACGTCGACGTAACCGCCCTCGTCGCCGAGGACCCGGTCCAGCCAGGCGCGTTCCTCCGGCAGGAAGCCGGCCTTCTTCCGGTTGGCCCGCCAGTTGCGCAGGTCGGCCTCGCGGTGGGCGATGTTCCAGTCCCCGCAGACCAGCACCTCGCGGCCCTCGTCCGCCGCCCGCTTGCGCAGGTCCACCAGGTGCGGCAGGAGTTCGGCCATGAACCGCTCCTTCTCCTCCTGGCGCTCGGTGTCCACCTCGCCGGAGGGCAGGTAGAGGGAGACCACGGTGACGCCCGGCAGGTCCGTCTCCAGCCAGCGGCCGGAGTTGTCGAACTCCGTCGAGCCGAAGCCGATCCGCACCGCCTCCGGCTCGTGCCGGGAGAGCACGGCGACGCCCGCGCGCCCCTTGGCGGCGGCGGGGGCCCAGTGGGCGTGCCATCCCTCCGGGTTCAGCACCTCCGGGGCGAGCTGTGCGGGCTCGGCGCGCACCTCCTGCAGGCAGATCACGTCGGCGTCGGTGCCGGCCAGCCAGTCGCGGTAGCCCTTGCGGTCGGCGGCGCGCAGGCCGTTGACGTTGACGGTGCTGACGGTGAACACGACGATCTCCGGTGCTGGTCGCGGCGGACGGTACCCGCCGGTCGGGGCGGTGCGCGGCGGGGTGCGGACCCCCGGTGGCGGGGGCCCGCACCACCGTACAGCGCCGCCCCGGGAGGGCCGGGGCACGGCCCCGGGCCCGCCCCGCCGCTCGCCGGGGTGTCGGGGGCGGGTCGTACGATGACGCCATGCGGATCGTCACCGCGCGCTTCGACCACCCCGACGCGCGCAAGCTCAACGACATCGTCCAGGCCGAGTACGCCGAGCGGTACGGCAGCGGCGGCGACGTCACCCCCCTCGCACCGGAGATGTTCGACCCGCCGCGGGGGATCTTCCACCTCGTCTACGACGAGACGGACGCGCCGATCGCCACCGCCGGGTGGCGCGCCATGGAGGATCCGGAGGAGTGCTACGAGCCGGGTGACGCCGAGATCAAGCGCATGTTCGTCATGCGGCACGCCCGGGGGCGGGGCCTGGCCCGGCACCTGCTGGGGATGCTGGAGGACTCGGCCCGCGCCGTCGGTCGCACCCGGATGGTCCTGGAGACCGGTGACAAGCAGCCGGAGGCGATAGCGCTCTACGTGTCGGCCGGGTACGTGCCGGCGGAGCGCAAGTTCGGGGTCTACCGCTGTTCCGGGAACAGCCGGTGCTACGTGAAGTTCCTGTAGCCGGTCCGGCTCCCCGTCGGGTCGGGCCCCGTCAGGCCGGGGCCGGCGCGGGCCCGGTGTCGGCCGGCGACGCCGCGCCACGGCGTCGGGTCGCGAGACCGAGGAGCAGCAGTCCCACCGCCGCCCACCCCAGCAGGACCAGCAGGGGGCGCGCGGCGTCCGCGCCGTCGAAGAAGGACACCGAGCGCAGCAGCGAGGCACCGGCGCCCGGCGGCAGCGCCTGACCGAGGTCGCCCATTGGGGTGGGCAGCAGGTCGGGTGAGGAGGCGGCGCCGGAGAAGGGGTTGCCGAAGGCGACCACGGTCAGTGCGCCGAGTCCGATGCCGGGGGGGCCGAGCAGGGCGCCGAGCCCGGCGGGCAGCGCCGCGCAGGCGAGGACGAGCAGGGCGAGCGAGGCCGCGGCCGCCCACCAGCCGCCCTCCAGCACTCCCAGCCAGGTGTGCAGCAACAGGGCGGCGACCATCCCGACCAGGGCGCACGCCCCGATCAGGGTGAGCAGGCCCCGGGTGCCGCGCAGCCCGAACAGCACCACCAGGGCGCCCGCCGCCACGCCGGCGAGGGTGAGGGGGAGCAGGCCGGCGGCGAAGGCGGCTCCGCGCGGGTCCCCGGCCGGTCCCGGCACGAGATCGGTGACCGTGAGCGCGTCCGTGGGGGCGCCGGTGTCGGCCCGGGCGAGGAAGCCGCGCACGCCCTGCTCCAGGAGTTGCGCGGCGGCGGGCCCGCCGGCGGAGGCGACGAGCAGTTCGGGGCCGTCGGGGCCGAGGACCAGGGCCCCGTTCACCTCGCGGTCGGCGACGGCCGCCGCGGCGGCCGGTGGGGGTGCGGCCCCGACACGACGGCCGGGCGAACGCGTGGAGCCGGGGACAACGCCGGATCTCTTGTTTAACCGGCCGGTAGGTTCACCGGCCGATCACACTAAATGCCCTGCGGCTCCTTCGCCGTGGCCACCGTCGTCGCGGTGGACGGCAGCGCGCCGCGCGGACCCGGCGCGG
>NZ_VKHS01000463.1 GCF_014141525.1 Streptomyces calidiresistens | reverse complement strand
TAAGAGACAGCGCCCGGGCCGGCGCCGGGGGCGGGGGGACCGCCGCCGGCGCCGGCCCGGACAGGAGCGGCAGGACCGGAACGAGACCCAGTCCGAGCCGGGTGGCGATCACCGCCGGTCCGGGGAGGCCCCGACGGAACGCGCCGGGCCGGCGGCGTGCCGTGCGCACGGGCGTCAGCGGGGGCCGAAGCCGGCCGGGACGGACGCCGGGTCCACCTCGGCGCGGCAGACGCCGCCGCGCACCATCTCCAGGTGCATCTCGACGATCGGCCGGGCGGAGAGCGCGGCGGCGGTGATCTCCTCATCGGTGCCGTACTCGACCTGCGTGTCGATCAGGTCGAGGGTGTCCAGGTGGGCCTCCTCCTGGGCGAGGAGCCAGGCGGTCTCGTACTCGGCGGTCCCGGCGAGCGCGGAGACCTCCTCCAGGGTGCGCTGCTGCTCGGGCGAGGGCGCGTCGGGCAGGTCCACGCCGCGGGCGTCGGCGAGGGCGGTCACGTCGGCGTCGAGGAGCGTGTGGTCGCGTATCAGCACCTCGCCGACGTGGCGGACGCATTCGTCGCCGGAGTTGGCCAGGGCGTCCTCGCCGGCGAGGATCTCGGTGAGGTTGCCCTGGCGCGACTGCTGCAGGTAACCCGCGTCGGTCGCGGTGTCGTCGGCGAGGGCGGTTCCGGTGGAGGTGCCCACCACGGCGAGGGTGGTGACGGCGACGGCGACGAGTCGGGTGCGCTTCATGTGTGTCCTCCTGTGCGGAAGGTATGCGGGAGCACCATCCGTTCGGGTGGCCCCGCCGCCGATGGTTGGGCCGTTCGGGAGGATCCGCATCCGCGTGTGGGCCGGTCGGGCGACCCCCGGCCCCCCGACCGGCGGGGAATCGGGAGTGTCCCGGGGGGTTGGCGGGCAGGGCTGCGGACATGGCAGCGGAGACACCAGGGGCGCGCGACGACGCGGCACAGGGGAACGGAACCGGCGACACCACGGGCACGAGGGGATCCGGTGGGCCCGGTGGGCCCGAGCGGAACGAAGCGGGGGTGGAACGGCGGGACGGGCCCGACGCCGCCCACCGGCGTCCCGAGGGGGTGGACGACGCGACGGTCGAGGCCACCGGCCTGGTCTCCAAGGCGCTGGAGACGATCGAGCGGGCGCGCGGCCACCTGTACTCGTTCCACCAGCTCACCGGGACCGCCGACCTGATCCTCGGCGAGGCGGTGGAGAAGCTGCGGGAGGCCGGGCACAGCGTGCAGGCGGAGCTGCTGGAACGGGAGATCGTCGGGCGCAACGTGCTGCCGGGCCGGTGGACCTTCCAGGTGGTGGAGGACTACAACTCCACGTACTACAAGCCGTTCACGGCGGCGGAGGAGCGGATCCGGCAGGAGTTGGTGGCAGGTCGGGACCACCTGTACGAGGCGGAGATGAAGGAGGAGCGCCGCACCCGGCACCACCCGGAGCACCGCGCCCTGCCGTGAGGCGCCCGGGCGGGTGCCGATCGCGCCGGAGGCGCCGCGCCGGCCCTTCCCACCCTGCCGAACGGGCCGGGTCCCCGGGGCACGGAACCATCCGCCCCCGGGGACCGGGACGGTCAGTCCTCCTCGCGCTCCCCCCGGCCCTCCCACTGGCCGCGCAGGCGTTCCAGTTCGCGCCGGTCGCGCTTGGTGGGACGGCCGGTGCCCCGGTCGCGGATGCCGGGCGGGGCGACCGCCTCGCGCGGCGGGGGCGGTGGGCTGTTGTCGACCAGGCACTCGGCGGCGACCGGCGCACCGACCCGCTTGCGCACCAGTTTGCGGACCTCCACGATCCGTTCGCGGATGCCCTGGCGCAGCCGGACCTCGTCGCCCGGTCGCAGGGGGTGGGCGGGTTTGACCCGTGAGCCGTTGACCCGTACGTGTCCGGCCCGGCAGGCCGCCGTGGCCTGCGAGCGCGTCTTGACCAGCCGCACCGACCAGATCCAGGTGTCGGTGCGAACACTTCCGCCGGCGCCGTCCCCGCCGTTGTCCACCGTCATGCCCCCGACTCTACGCACCCACGGGGCGATCCATCCGGGTCCGACGGGGCGGTCCTGTCACCGTGTGGTATCCGTCCTGTCACAGGAGGTGTGAGCCGGCGCACATCGGGCACCGGAACCGGGTGCCGTGCGGCGCCGGGGGCCGCACGGGGAGGGGCGCGACGCATGGAAACGACAACGGGGGACGGCATACCGGTCGGACCGGTCGAGGACGACGAGGCCATTCGGGCCGTGCACGTCCTCCTGGACCCGGGATGGTCGGCGGATCCCCGTCGCCGGCGTCCGGCACTGGTGGTCGTGGGCGGGCGCGGAGCGGGGAAGACGACGTTCCTGGAGACGCTGCGGGACCGGGCCGAGCGCCACCTGCCGCACGTCCGGGTGGACTGCGCCGACCCACGGCACGAGAGCGTGCCGCACGCCCTGTCGGTGATCGCCGGTGGGTTGACCCGGTACCGTCCGCGCTATCGCCGCCTGCGGTTCCCGCGCCTGCTCATCGGCCTGCTGGTGATCGAGCGGGGCCTCGGGAGCCCGGACGGCCCACGGGACTTCGAACGGGCGCGTGCGGAGATGCGCACCCTGCTGCGCCGCCGGCGGGACAGCGGTCGGTCCCGACGGTTCCTGCGGGAGGTGGCCGGGGCCCCGTGGGAGATGGACGTGGCACTGGGGCCCTTCGCCTCGGCCCTGCGATTACCGACGTGGGTGGTCTCGGCGCTGATCGGGGCCGGTTTCCCGCCCCGCGCGCAGCGCTGGTACGGACACCGGGACGAGGGGCATCGGGACCGGCCGATCGACGTGCTGCTGGAACTCTCCGCCCGGGCCCGGGAGGCCGAGGGGGCGGAGGACGACCCACCGGGCATCGGCGACACGACGGGGGCGACACCCGCTTCCCCGCCCGCGGACGGCCCGGCCGAGGGCCGCGGCCGAAGACCCGTAGCCGCCGGGGAGGCGGTACGGGCCGCGCGCGAACACGCCCGGCGCGAGGTGGCGGAGATGCTCTTCCGGGCGTTCCTCGCCGATCTGCGGGACTGTCCGCGCCGGATCCGGCGACTGCCGACCCCGCTGGTGCTGTTGGACAACGCCGACACCCGGGCGGGCCGCGATCTGCTCCACGGACTGACCGGCACGGGCCCCGGCGTGGAGGGCACGGCGCCCCGGGCCGAACCGCTGACCGTCGTGGCGACGATGGCCTCCCCACCGATCGGGTACCCCGACACGACGGCGGGGGTGTCCCCGCCGCCCCCGCCGGGAACGGCGGCGGCTCCCCACCCGGTGGGGACCCCGCCTCCTGCCCCGGACGCCTCCTCGGGACCCCTCTCGCCCGCTCCCGATTCGGCCGTCGCGCCGAACCCGTCGGGGTCGGTCTCCCTCGCCACCCGGGCCGCGCTCACCGGTCGGGCGGGCGATCCACCGACACGTCCCCTGACACACCGTCTGTCACTTCTGTCGCCGGCGGAGGTGCGCCGCTTGATGGGTACCGGCCCCGCCGGGGCGGATCGCCGGCCGGCGCGGCTGGTGCACGATCTGACCGCCGGGCACCCGGAACCGGCGGCACTGCTGGCCCGGGTGGCGGCCCGGTGGGAGGTGCCCGTCACCGGGACGGTGGCGCTGCTGACGGAGCCGGTACCGGCGGCTCTCGTCACGGACGGGCCCCGGCCGCCGGAGAGCGTGGAACAGCGGTTGGTGCGCCGGCTGCTGCCGGGGGACGGGAGATCGGACTCCCCCGCCCTGTCGGCGTTCACGACCTGCGCGGCGGCGCGCGACGAACGGGAACGGCTGTGGTTGACGCACCGAGTGGAACTGGTCACTCCCGCCCGGGGGGAGATGGTGCGCCGGGCCATGGGCTCCGGCGAGCCCGGGTGGGTGGTGTTGGGGCATCTGTTGGCCCGCCGCCTGGCCCGCCGGGCGGCCGACCATCCGGCGTCCCCGGCCGCCGTGCACGGACGGTTGGCGGAGTTCTGTCGGGAGCGGGGGGATCGCGCGGGTGAGTTGTACCACCGCCTGGCATGCGGGGAATCGGCAGCGGTGGCCGCCGAGTTGACGACCGAATTGCACCGGATGCCGGGGCGGCGATGGTTGGACCTCGTGTACGCCGTGGTGCGGGCTCCCTGCGGTGTTCCCGGTGAGCAGGAACTGCCGCCCCACGACCGTTTCCTGCGGTTGTTGGGGCGCTCGGAGGAGGTGACACGGCGGAGGGACGGGCCCGCCGGGGAGACCGCCGTCGGGGAGTCCACTCCCGACACCGGGGACCCGGGGCGATGGGTCGCGCATCTGGTGGCCGCCCTGCGGGTGGTGGTTGATCCGGTGGGCGGTACGGACCGGCAGTACCTGTACGAACAGATCGCGCACGTGATGGGGCAGTTGGCGCCCATGTCGCCGGACGGTCTGGTGGAACTGCACCGGGAGGCGGCCGGGCACCGGCGCCGGGCGGCCTGGTGGGGCTGATGCCGCGCGGGGGACCCGCGGGGCCCGGGCAATCGGGAGGAATCGGGGATGGGGCGAACAAGGGGCC
>NZ_VKHS01000462.1 GCF_014141525.1 Streptomyces calidiresistens | reverse complement strand
CCCCCGCCGAAGGCGAGCACCACCCCCGACCCGCGCCGCACCATGTGCCGGGCGGCGGCCCGGGTGGTCAGGAAGTGCGAGCGCAGCAGGGTGGTCACCGGCCGGGTGAAGTCCTCCACGTCGATCTCCATGAGCGGCTGCTGCACGTCCCCGAAGCCGATCAGGTTGAACGAGACGTCCACCGAGCCGGCCTCGGCGGCGATGTCGTCCACGAGGGCATCCACGTCGGACTCGTCCAGCGCGTCCAGCACCCCGATGTCCGCCGTCCCGCCGCGCGAGCGGATGTCGGTCGCCACCGCGTCCAGCGGCTCCCGGGTGCGGCCGGTGAGGAACACCCGCGCCCCCTCCCGGGCGAAGGCGCGCGCCACCGCTCCGCCGATCGGTCCACCGGCGCCGTGCAGCACGGCGGTCTTCCTCTCCAGCAGCATCGCCGGTCTCCCTCTGTGCGCGGACGGTCCGCGACGACCGGCCTCCGCCCTCGCCGCCTCGGCCCCACGCTCCACGGAACGGCCCGCCGACGGGCACCGACACCCCGAGGTGCCCGCGTCCGGGTGAGGGGATGACACCCCATCGGCCCCCGGAGGTGAGGGGGAGGGGCGCCGACCGGACACCGGTGGGGGAGTGGCCGGCCGACCCGGACGGCTTGTCGGCGTCCGGGTCGGTGGCCGAATCGCTGCGGCGGGGAGTCAGGGGCGGGGAGCGACGTACCCGAGGAAGGCCGACCACGCGGTGGACGGCAACCCCAACCGCCCACCACCCCGGTGCTTGGAGTCCCGCACGTGCACGGTCCCGGGGCACTCCGCGACCTCGACACAGTCCCCGCCCTCGTTGTCGCTGTGGCTGGAGGTGTGCCAGAGCAGGGCCCCCTCGACGCCCTGCCCGCCTTCGTGGTTGCCGTGGCTGCTTGTGAGGTGGGAGCGAGAGGGGAGAACGGTGTCATTTCTCTTCGTCATCGTTCCTCCAGGAGAGATTCGATCAGGGTGGTTGACTGACGCGGTGTGAGTGCCTGCGCGCGGATGCTCCCATAGCGACCGGCCATGAGACGCACGCGTTCCGGGTCGGTGATCAGCTCATTTCGGCCATGCCCCTCCGTGTATGCGACTTGGGGTCTGCCCCGGGGCGTCAGGATGCTGAAGGAACCGGCCAGGCCGGGGTGGTCCGCGCACTTCATGGGCATCACCTGCAACTCGACCCAGGGAAGCGCGGATACGCGCAGCAGATGCCTCAACTGTTCTTGGTGCACTTCGGTGCCACCCAATTTGCGATGGAGTACCGACTCTTCGACCACGAAAGTCATGGTGGGTGGTGGCCAGCTTCCGGGTTCCAACAGGAGCGGTTGACGGGCGATTCGCGCCGCCACGCGCTGTTCGATGACGTCGCTGTGCAGAGGAGGCCGTCTGACCTCGTGCAGGGCGCGGACATGGGCCTCGGTTTGCAGCAGGCCGGGGATGACCATGGTGGTGTAGCTGTGCAGTTCCACGCAGTGGGATTCCAACGTGGCGTACAACCGGAACCAGGCGGGGTGGCGGGTGCGGACCTTCTTCTTGGCCTCGCGCAGGTCCGGGATGACGGTGGTCAGCATCCCGTCCGCCCCGAAGAGGTCGTCCGCCGCGTGGAGCAACTCCTCCTGCGGGATGCGACGGGCGCGCTCGATGGCGGAGATCAGGTCCACCCCGAAGTTGAGGCGCTCGGCGGCTTCCTGCTGGGTGAGGCCCGCCCGTTCGCGGGCCCGCTTGAACAACTTCCCCAGTGCGCGCAGGAAGTCCTGCGCGCTGTCCTGGTCCTCGGGCAGTTCCACGTCCCGGCTCGGGTGGGGAACGGATCGGTCGATGGTGGTCGTTCCGCCGGACCGGCCGTCGTCGCCGGCGTCGACGGCTCCCTCGTGGTGGTCCTCGCGCGTGTGCTTCTCGTGCATGGTGGTGATCTCCCCCGCACCCCGATGACTTGCGACCCTGTGGAGTCGGACAACCACGATCCGTACGGGTTGCCCGCTTCGCCACGGTAGTCCTCGCGGGGCCAGACTCGAGACCGTGGACGACAACATCACCCCTGCCGGTACGAATCGCCGTATCGCGCGACGGATCGGTTCCACCGCACGGGGCGTTTGCCTTGCCCGGAGCCTCACGGTGCGTCAACTCGACCTGTGGGGCTTCCCACCGCGCACCCCGCTCTCGGAGAACGCCGCCCTCGTGGTGAGCGAGTTGGCCACCAACGCCGTGGTGCACGGCGGGGACGGAATCCCCGGCGGTGACTTCCACCTCCGGCTGGAACTTCCAGGCCGGCGCGGGCCCCTGCGGGTGGAGGTCGATGACGTGGCGGGGGACCGGCTCCCCGCCCCCGGGCCCGCCCGGTCGCCGGGGGAGTGGGAGGAGAGCGGCCGGGGGCTGGTGCTGGTGGCGGCGGTGGCGCTCGGCTGCGGGGTGATCCGCCGGGGCTCCGGCAAGACGGTGTGGGCGGAACTGGCGGTCGTCCCCGTACCGGAGCGCTCACCGGCCTGAGCCCTGCCGGGCCCGTCCCGTCACGCGGCCTCGGCCACCGGCTCGGGACGGGTGCGCAGGGCGTCGAGTGCGGCGGCGGGGTCGTCCGCGAAGAAGCGGACCGTGCCCACCTCGACGGTCCTCCCCAGCGGACGCGTGGCGGTGATCGGCCGGTCCAGTTCCAGGACGATGTTGGTCTGCGAGGAGACCGCCACCGCCAACCGGTCCCCGTCCACGCCGATCAGACCCTTCTCGTCGAAGCGGGCCACGCGCCGCACGGCCGTGATCCGCTCGCGCGGTATCCGCAGGTCGAAGAAGGCCCCGTACCGCACCCGCACCTCGGTGTCCGTCACCACGTGCGGGCGGGTGGCGCAGGCCGCCATGACGGCGAACGCGATCAGGACCCCGTAGGCATCGATCACCAGAACCGTGACGCGCAGGGCCGCCGGTGCGTCGAGCGCCCGCAGCAGGAGTTCCAGCCCCACCAACTCCACGACCATGGCGAAGACGAAGATGCCCATCGTGAACGTCTGCGCCCCGGCGTAGGGCAGGGCGCGGGCGCCGGCCGGAACGCCGTGCCGGCGTCGCGCGATCCACAGGGCGAGGGCCGCCATGCCGGCCGCCTCGAACCCCAACAACCTCCGCACGGTGATCGGCACCAGCCGCTCGTACGTCAGGCGCGTCGCTCTCCTTCGGCCCGCCCCCTCCCGGCGCGCGGCACGGAACAGGCGCGCGACGACCACCGTCTCCAGGGTGATCACACAGGCCACGAGCGCCCCGGAGACCGCCGGCACCGGCGCCGGGACGGTCACTCCGGAGGCGACCAGGACCACCAGCAGCAGCTCGCCGGGGATCACCAGGCACAGAGCGGCCCGCGCCGCGCGGAGCATCACCGCCGCTCCCGCAGCACGGTCACCAGCCGCCGGAACGTCTCCACCTGGGCGGGAGCCAACTCGTGCGACAACTCCTCCCACCAGTTCCGCTCTCCCGCGGTGTCGAGGTGCCGGAGCATCGCCGAGACCATCTCCCCCGGCAGGTAGTCGGCGATCCGGTCGACCACCACCGCGACCCGGGGGTCGTCGGGCTCGGCGTCGGCGAGGTCGTCCAACATCGTGTAGATGTCTCGGGCCCCGGCGGGCGCCCCGGGTTCCGTGAGGGGCCGGAAGAGTTCCGCGAGCGCGGCCCGCTCCGCGTCGCCGAGACCGGTGTCCATCAGGGCCAACATCTCGCGGTCGAGCGCGGCCGTTCCGGATGCCCCGGTCGGCAGCCCGCGCAGCACCGATGCCATCTCCGGGGAGACCACGGAGTCGGGATGCGGGTCGGCTTCCTCCAACAACGCGGCGAGCCTGCGTCGCCGGGCGGCGATCTCCGCCTGCTGCCGGGCCAGGTCCGCGTCCAACTCGCTCAGCACCTCCCGCAGGCCGCGGCCCCGGTCGGCGGCCAGGGTCGTCCGGACCTCCTCCAGGGACAGGCCCAATTCCGCCAGCCGTCGCACCCGGGCGAGGGTCACGGCGTCCCGCAGGCGGTACTCCCGGTACCCGTTGCCCCGGCGCGGGGGCTCCGGGAGCAGCCCCATCCGGTGGTAGTGGCGCACGGTCCGGGTGGACACCCCGACCAGCGCCGCGATCTCGCCGATCCTCATGCGCCCAGTGAAGACCCTGACGCCACGACAAGGTCAAGTGCCCTCGCCTGCGGTGCCCGGGTTCTTTCCGTTTCACTGTGTGATGGGATGACCTACTCGGAGTGGACAACGCGGGAGACGCGTCAGGTGGTTCTCAGGGGTGTGGGGCTCTCCACCGGCTCGAAGCCACCGGCCCACCCTGCCCGCTGTCCCCCTCCCCGTCTCCCGGAGGTCTCGATGAAGATGTTCCGCACACCGCCACCCGACGCGCACCCGGGGGAGAGGGTGAACCGGTTCCTGCTCGTGGGGGGCGTGGTGGCCGGTCCGCTCTTCCTTCTGGTCGTCCTTCTCCAGGACCTCCTGCGTCCTCACTACGACCCGTTGCGCCATCCGATCAGCTCCCACGCCCTCGGCGGG
>NZ_VKHS01000461.1 GCF_014141525.1 Streptomyces calidiresistens | reverse complement strand
CCCCTGGAGCCCTTCCCGTGCGATCCGCGCCCCACGGCACGTCCGGCGGCGGGCCCCCGGACGTGCCGTGGGGCGCGGATCGCACGGGAAGGGCTCCAGGGGTGGAGGTCCACGAGACATCGGGTGGGGCGGCGAACGGGGCGTCCACGGACGCGCGGAGCCGGGTGCTCACCGTTCCCAACCTGCTCAGCGCGGCCCGACTGGTGGGCGTTCCGGTCTTTCTGTGGCTGATTCTCTCGCCCGTGTTCGACGGGCCGAACCGGGACGGATGGGCCCTGGCGGTGCTCGCCCTCAGCGGCGCCAGCGACTGGCTCGACGGCCGCCTGGCCCGCCGCTGGAACCAGGTCAGCGAGCTCGGTCGCCTGCTGGACCCGGCGGCCGACCGCCTCTACATCCTCGCCACCCTGGTGGGCCTGACCTGGCGCGACATCATTCCCTGGTGGATGGTGGCACTGCTGTTGGCCCGCGACCTGATGCTCCTGATCGGGGTGTGGCGGCTCAACCGCGCCGGATGGGCACCCCCTCAGGTGAACTTCCTCGGCAAGGCGGCCACCTTCTGCCTGATGTACGCGTTCCCGTTGCTCCTGCTCAGTGACGGAACCGGGTGGGTGTCATCACTGGCTGCTATTTTCGGATGGGCGTTCGCCGGGTGGGGTTCGGCTCTCTACTGGTGGGCAGGGATGCTGTACGTGGTCCAGGTCCGCCGTCTCCTCACGGCGGGCACCACAGCCGACTGAGCTCGCCCCCGAACGCCGTCGTGGAGGGGGCAACTGGGCCCGTCAGCCCAGCGCGCCCCGGGAACTGCCGCCGTCTCCCGGGGGGAGTCCGTGGACCGGACGGGCCCGGTCGGCACGACTCTCGGCTCTGCGAGGAGGACACTTCCAACATGAAGGCCGTCGTAATGGCAGGTGGCGAAGGCACGCGGCTCCGCCCGATGACCGCGAGCATGCCCAAGCCCCTGCTGCCCGTGGCGAACCGCCCCATCATGGAGCACGTGCTGCGGCTGCTGAAACGGCACGGACTCACCGAGACCGTGGTCACCGTGCAGTTCCTCGCCTCCCTGGTGAAGAACTACTTCGGCGACGGCGAGGAGCTCGGCATGGAGCTCACCTACGCCAACGAGGAGAAGCCGCTCGGCACCGCCGGCAGCGTCAAGAACGCCGAAGCGGCGCTTCGGGACGATGCCTTCCTGGTCATCTCCGGTGACGCCCTCACCGACTTCGACCTCACCGACCTGATCCGCTTCCACCGCGAGCGCGGTGCCATGGTCACCGTCTGCCTGACCCGGGTGCCCAATCCCCTGGAGTTCGGCATCACCATCGTCGACGACGAGGGGCGGGTGGAGCGCTTCCTGGAGAAGCCCACCTGGGGACAGGTCTTCTCCGACACCGTCAACACGGGCATCTACGTCATGGAGCCCGAGGTCTTCGACTACGTCGACCCCGATGTTCCGGTGGACTGGTCCGGTGACGTCTTCCCCCGCCTGATGAAGGAGGGGCGCCCCATCTACGGCTACGTGGCCGAGGGGTACTGGGAGGACGTGGGCACCCACGAGAGCTACGTCAAGGCACAGGCCGATGTCCTGGAGGGCAAGGTCGACGTCGAGATCGACGGGTTCGAGATCTCGCCGGGGGTGTGGATCGCCGAGGGCGCCGAGGTCCACCCCGACGCCAAGCTGCGCGGTCCCCTCTACGTCGGCGACTACGCCAAGGTCGAGGCCGGTGCCGACCTGCGCGAGCACACCGTCATCGGCTCCAACGTGGTGGTCAAGGCCGACGCCTTCCTGCACCGCGCCGTCATCCACGACAACGTCTACGTCGGACGCCAGGCCAACCTGCGCGGCTGCGTGATCGGGAAGAACACCGACATCATGCGTGCCGCCCGGATCGAGGACGGCGCCGTCATCGGCGACGAGTGCCTGGTGGGCGAGGAGTCCATCGTCCAGGGGAACGTGCGCGTCTACCCCTTCAAGACGGTCGAGGCGGGCGCGTTCGTCAACACCTCGGTCATCTGGGAGTCCCGGGGGCAGGCGAACCTCTTCGGCGCCCGCGGCGTCTCCGGCATCCTCAACGTGGAGATCACCCCCGAACTGGCCGTGCGGCTGGCCGGCGCCTACGCCACCACACTGAAGAAGAACTCCACCGTCACCACCGCCCGTGACCACTCCCGCGGCGCCCGGGCGCTCAAGCGGGCCGTGATCAGCGCCCTGCAGGCCAGCGCGATCGACGTGCGGGACCTGGAGAACGTGCCCCTGCCGGTGGCCCGCCAGCAGACCGCCCGCGGCAGCGCCGGCGGCATCATGATCCGCACCACCCCCGGCGTGCCGGACTCGGTGGACATCATGTTCCTCGACGAGCGCGGGGCCGATCTCTCGCGCGGCGGCCAGCGCAAACTGGATCGCGTCTACGCCCGCCAGGAATACCGGCGGGCCTTCCCCGGCGAGATCGGGGACCTGCGCTTCCCCGCCAGCGTCTTCGACGCCTACACCGGATCGGTGCTGCGCGCCGTGGACACCCGGGGCATCGCCGACGCCGGGCTGAAGATCGTCGTGGACGCCGCCAACGGCAGCGCCGGCCTGGTGCTGCCCAGCCTGTTGGGACGACTCGGGGTGGACGCGCTGACCGTCAACCCCGGTCTGGACGAGGGCCGGCCCACCGAGACCACCGAGGAACGCCGGGCCGGTCTGGTGCGCCTGGGGGAGATCGTGGCCTCCTCCCGCGCCGCCTTCGGCGTGCGGTTCGACCCCGTCGGCGAGCGCCTGGCGCTGGTGGACGAGCGCGGTCACATCATCGAGGACCACCGGGCCCTGCTGGTGATGCTCGACCTGATCGCCGCCGAGCGGCGCAGCGGTCGGGTGGCCCTGCCGGTCACCACCACCCGCATCGCCGAGCAGGTGGCCGCCTACCACGGCACCCAGGTGGAGTGGACCACCACCTCACCGGACGACCTCACCCGGGTCTCGGCCAAGGACGGCGCGATCTTCGGCGGCGACGGCAGCGGCGGCTTCATCGTGCCGGAGTTCGGCAGCGTCTTCGACGCCACCGCGGCCTTCGCCCGGCTCACCGGCCTGGTCGCCCGCACCCAGCTCTCGCTCAGCCAGATCGACGCCCGCATCCCGCGGGCCCACGTGCTGCAGCGGGACGTCGCCACGCCGTGGGCGGTCAAGGGCCTGGTCATGCGGCGTGTGGTGGAGGCGGCCGGCGAGCGCTCGGTGGACACCACCGACGGTGTCCGGGTCGTGGAGCCCGACGGCCGCTGGGTGCTGGTCCTGCCGGACCCCGCCGAGGCCGTCACCCACCTGTGGGCCGAGGGACCGGACGACGACGCGGCCGCGGAACTCCTCGACCACTGGACCACGGTGGTGGACAACCCGGACCGCTGAGTCCGGTGGGGCCGGTCCGGTCGGCCCCACCGTTCACCGGCCCCCGGCGGATTCCGTTCCGCCGGGGGCCGATTCGGTCCCCGGGCCGGCTCGTGCGACGATGACCGCCATGCCCGCGCAGTCCTCCCGGCCTCCCGACGACGCCTCGCGTCCCGACGCCTCCATGTGGCTGCTCAACCAGGTGATGGACCACAGCCTGGACGAGGGGTACGAGGAGGCCGCCGCCCGCCGCGCCGCCGCGGGCGGGAACCTCCCGCGCACCCTCCGCGACCGGGTCTGGTTGGCGGTCGGACTCCTCCTCGCCGCCTTCGTCGTGACCGCCGGTGCCGCGCAGGCGCGGGCCGGCGCCCCCGAGGTCGCCAGGGAGCGGGAGGAACTCCTCGAACGGGTGAGGTCCGGCACGGAGGAGGCGGACCGATTGCAGGCCGAGGTGGACGGCCTGCGGGACGCGGTCGCCGAGGGACGACGGGCGGCGCTCACCGAGGAGGGTGGTGAGCGGGCCGAACTGGTCGGTCTGCTCGCCGGCGCCATCGCCGTGTCCGGACCGGGCCTGGAGCTGGTGGTGGACGACGCCGAGGGCGCGGGCACCGGTTCCGGCGCGGGGCCGCGCGAGGGAAGCGGGTTCTCCGACACCGGCCGGGTCCGGGACCGGGACCTCCAGCGCGTGGTCAACGGCCTGTGGGCCGCCGGGGCCGAGGCCGTCGCGATCAACGAGCGGCGGCTCACCTCGCTCTCCGCCATCAGGACGGCCGGGGACGCCGTCCTGGTGGACAACCGTCCGCTGGTGCCGCCCTACACGGTGCAGGCGATCGGAGACGGCGACGCGCTGCGCGAGGCGTTCGAGGCCGGACCGGCCGGGGCGACCCTGCGGGATCTGCGGGATCACTTCGGCATCCGGGTCACCACCACGGTCCGTGACGAGGTGCGGTTGCCCGCCGCGACGGGCGCGACCGCGCGCCATGCCGTGCCCGTGGACGCCGGGGCGGTGCCGGGGGGCGAGGGGACGCCGCCTCGCCGCCTTCGTCGTGACCGCCGGTGCCGCGCAGGCGCGGGCCGGCGCCCCCGAGGTCGCCAGGGAGCGGGAGGAACTCCTCGAACGGGTGAGGTCCGGCACGGAGGAGGCGGACCGATTG
>NZ_VKHS01000460.1 GCF_014141525.1 Streptomyces calidiresistens | reverse complement strand
CGTCTCGACCGGCCCGCCCCCGGTGCCGCCGTCGGTCCACTCCACGGGAACCACGGCCTCGGCGCCCGGTGGCAACGGGGCGCCGGTCATGATCCGCACCGTCCGGCCGGGACCGACGGCCGGCGCCGGGGTCCCACCCCCGGCCGGCGCGTCGCCGATCACCTCCAGCACGGCCGGGTACCGCTCGTCGGCGCCCTCGACATCCGCCACCCGCACGGCGTAGCCGTCCATGGAGCTGTTGTCGAAGGGCGGCAGCGCGACGGGCACGGTGACGTCCTCGGCGAGGACGCAACCGTGCGCGTCGTCCAGCGGCAGTTCGAGTGGTTCCAGGGGACGGACCGTGGCCAGGATCTCGGCCAGGTGCTCGTCGACCGACCGGATGTCAGCCAAGTTCGCGCATCTCCCCGTTGACGTATTTGGTCAGCCAGTCGCGGAAGTCCGGACCCAGGTCCTCGCGCTCGCAGGCGAGGCGGACGATGGCGCGCAGGTAATCGCCCCGGTCGCCGGTGTCGTAGCGGCGCCCGCGGAAGACCACGCCGTGCACCGGACCACCGATGGAGGGATCGGCGGCCATGGTCTGGAGGGCGTCGGTGATCTGGATCTCCCCGCCGCGACCGGGCGGGGTCTCGCGCAGCACGTCGAAGACGGCCGGGTCCAGGACGTAGCGGCCGATGACGGCGTAGTGGCTGGGGGCGTCGGCCGCCGCCGGCTTCTCCACGAGGTCGGTGACGCGCATGACGCCGTCCCCGTCGCTCTCCTCCACGGCGGCGCAGCCGTAGAGGTGGATCTGGGAGGGGTCGACCTCCAGCAGGGCGACGACACTGCCGCCGTGCCGTTCGCGCACGTCCATCATCGTGGTCAGCAGGGGGTCGCGGGCGTCGATGAGGTCGTCGCCCAGCAGGACGGCGAAGGGCTGGTCACCGACGTGGGGCGCGGCACAGAGGATGGCGTGGCCCAGGCCCTTGGGGTCGCCCTGGCGAACGTAGTGCATGGTGGCCAGGCCGGTGGACTGCTGGACGCGCGAGAGGCGGCCGGCGTCACCCTTGGCGCGCAGCACCTCCTCCAGCTCGTAGTTGCGGTCGAAGTGGTCCTCCAGCGGGCGCTTGTTGCGACCGGTGACCATGAGGACATCGGTGAGGCCGGCCCGGGTGGCCTCCTCCACCACGTACTGGATCGCCGGCTGGTCGACGACGGGGAGCATCTCCTTGGGCGTCGCCTTGGTGGCGGGCAGGAAGCGGGTGCCGAGGCCGGCCGCCGGGATGACCGCCTTGGTGAGGGAAGGGGTGGTCCGGGCACGGGGAGAGGTCATAGCGGTCACCTTAACCATCTGATCGGTTCGTCCGAGGGGCTTTCCCCGGGTGCGTCCGGGTGGGCGGATTTTTGGGAGGATGGATGTGCCACGGGCAGGATTCGAAGGCGGGAATTCTTCTCGAATCCACGTTCGGTCAACCCCGGGTTCGGGAACCCGGGCGCACACCGGCGCCCGCCGCCGGCGCGCACCACCGCACGGGGCGACGCACGACGGACTCATGACGGACGCATGACGGACGACGAAACGGGAAATCCGCGCAACAACGGATCACAGGCGAGGGAGCACGAGTGACGGAAACGGACGGCGGGATCGCATGAGGCACTCCCCTGAATCCGACGCACCCATCGGGGACGGGCCCCCGGAAGGCGCCGGATCGCTCGTCACGGACGGGGCCGAGGAGGGAGCGACCGCCGAGCGCAAGCGCGAGGTGCGCCGCGACCTGCAGGCCGTGCGGGCCGCGATGACCGCCGAGGAGGCACTGGAGGCCGCCGAGTCGCTGGCCGAACGGGTGTTGTCCCTCCCGGAGGTCGCGGCCGCCCGGACGGTGGCCGCGTACGTGGCGGTCGGCCGGGAACCCGGCACCCGCCTGCTGTTGGAGGAGTTGCGCCGCCGCGGCGTCCGGGTCCTGCTGCCGGTACTCCTCCCCGACGACGACCTCGACTGGGCCCTGTACGAGGGCCGCGAGTCCCTGCGGGAGACCGAGCACGGGAACGGCCGGATCCGACTCTTCGAACCGGCGGGTGGAAGCCTGGGCCCCGACGCCGTGCACGAGGCCGACGTGGTCCTGCTGCCGGGCCTCGCCGTGGACTCCAGGGGCGTGCGCCTGGGGCGCGGCGGCGGCAGCTACGACCGCGCGCTGGCCCGGCTGATCGCGGGCGACGGCGGGAACGGGAGCGACCGGGGACCGCTGCTGGCGGTGCTGCTCTACGGGCACGAGGTGATGGACGAACTGCCCTGCGAGGCACACGACCGGCCGGTGCACCTCGCCGTCACCCCGGAGGGGGTCCACCGCATCACCGGCGCCCGCCCGGCGACGGGATGAGCCCCCCGGCGACCGCGGGAACATCCCGCGGTCGCCGGACGGACACCGCCCCGGAGGCGCGCGGCGCACCGGGAACGCCCGACGGCGGTGACGGGGACCGGCGGGACCGGTTCCCCGTCACCGCCGTCGGGCGTGGTGGGCGGGGCCCCGGGGCGCTTCGCGGAACGCACCCCGGGGCGGGGGTCAGGGCAGCAGGGCCATGGTGTTCTCCGTGGCCTCCTCGACCGCCTCGTCGGTCCACACCCACGGCAGGTACTCGCCCTCGACCCACAACCGCGTCTGGTCCGTGTAGTGGGCGTGGTGGGCGTGCCCGGAGGCGCCCGTCAGGTTGATCCAGACCGACTGGTCGAAGTCGGCCAGGTTCACCACCATCCGCATCGAGGGCACCCAGGTCACCCCGTAGCCGCCCGCGGCGTTCCAACCGGTGGCGTTCACCGCGTCCTGGCCGCCGGAGATGTTCCACGGTCCCCGGTTGAGCAGGGCCCGCACCACGCCCGGGCCCGCGGTGCCCAGGGTCTGGTTGGTCAACTCCAGCTGGTGCAGTCGGCCCCAGCTCCAGGTGGAGATGTCCTTGCCGAGCAGCGAGGTCAGCTCCCAGCGGGCGTCCTTCATCGCCTTGGCCAGCAACTCGTCCCGATCGCGGGAGGAGGGGGTGGTGCGGTTCCCGGAGGACACCCACCACTCGCTCTCCGGCTCCTCGAGCAGGATCCGGACGACCTCGAACCAGCGGTCGCCGCCGTCGGGCTGGGCGCTGTCCGGGGACCGCTCCCCGCACTCGGTGACCAGACGGGCCCGGCCGTGGGCGTCCTCCAGCGGGCCCGACTCGTCGGCGGGACGCACCCGCAGGCACTGGCCCTCGACCCGCACCTCCTTGGGAAGCTTGTGGCCGAAGGCGAAGCGCAGCACGTGCCGCCAGACCGCGTTGTAGTAGGCCGCCGCGGCGGAGTCGGCGTCCTGGGTGTAGTCCCAGCCCTCCAGGAGTTCCTGGGCCTCGCGGATGTAGGGGTCGTCGATGTCGATCCGCAGCAGGTACGGCACCAGGATCTTGGCCATCTCGTTGCTGTCGTCGAGTTGCATGGACCGCATGTCGTTCATGGAGATCTTGCCGCCGTCACGGATCTTGGCCTCGATGAGGTCCTCGATCCGGCGGCTCCGGGTGCCGTAGCTCCAGTCGTCGGTCAGCGCGTAGGGGTACGCCTCGGAGTCGATCACGGCCTGGTTGGCCGTGACGATGTATCCGCGCTCGGGGTTGTACTCCCACGGCAGCTCGTCCTGCGGGATCCAGCCCTCCCAGTCGTGGGCGGAATCCCAGCCGTGGGCCGGGTAGCGACCGTCGCCCTCGCCGCGCACCGGTATCCGGCCGGGGGCCTGGTAGCCGATGTTTCCCTCGGTGTCGGCGTACAGGAGGTTCTGCGAGGGCACGGCGAAGTCCCGGGCGGCCTCGCGGAACTCGGTGAAGTCGGCGGCGGCGTTGAGCTTGAAGACCGCGTCCATGGTGTTGGAGGGCTCCAGCGCCGTCCAGCGCAGCGAGACGGCGTAGCCCTGGCCGCGGTCGGGGGCACCGGCGGTCACCGGGGCCAGCACGCCGGCGTCGCGCATCTCCTCGCTGCGGTCGGAGATGATCGGACCGTTGGCCGTGGAGCGGATCGTGATCTCGCGGGGCTCGCCGCCGGCGACCTCGATCACCTCGCGACGGGTGCTGTAGGGGATCTGCTCGCCGTCGCGCAGGTAGGTGCCGTCGCTGAGCTTCTCCAGGTACAGGTCGCTGACGTCGGCGCCCAGGTTGGTGAAGCCCCAGGCGATGGAGGCGTTGTGGCCGATGACGACGCCCGGCATGCCGGAGAAGGTGAAGCCGGCCACCTCGAAGGGGCACTCGGGCCCGACGTCGGTGCAGTGCAGGCCCATCTGGTACCAGATGGAGGGCAGCATCGGGGCCAGGTGCGGATCGTTGGCCAGCAGGGGCTCGCCGGTGGTCGTGTAGTCCCCGGAGATCACCCAGGAGTTGGAGCCGATGCCGCTGCCGTTGGGGCCGAGCAGGGCGGGGATGCCGTCCAGCAGGTCGGCCACGCCGGCGAGTTGGGTGGTGAGGCCGTCGCCCTCGTCCTCCTCCTCGGTGGTGCCCTCCCCGGTCCCGCCGTCCCCGGTCTCGTCCCCGGTGCCCTCTCCGCC
>NZ_VKHS01000046.1 GCF_014141525.1 Streptomyces calidiresistens | reverse complement strand
TCCCCATCCGCCGGGGTGCTTCCCACCGACCGCCGGGGCGCGGAAAACCGCTCGCGCGCCGGTTCGTGCGCGACGGGCGCGGCGCTGCTTCCCGACGTGCCACACGAACCCGCCTCAAAACTGCCGGCTCATCCGGAAACCCGGGGGCGAATCGACGAAGCTCCACCGGACGGACCCCCTCCGTTCCCACCGCGGGGACCTCCCGGGCCCCGCGACACACCCCGTGCAGCCGGGCCCGCCGAGTCCCTCACGCCCCGACGAGCACGAGGTCATCGCGGTGGACCACCTCGCGCTCGTAGTCCGGGCCGAGCTCCCTGGCGAGTTCACGGGTCGAACGGCCGATCAACAGGGGAATCTCCCGCGCGTCGAAGTTGACCAGGCCCCGGGCGAAGGCCCGCCCCGACTCGTCCCTCAGTTCGATCGGGTCCCCGGCCGAGAACTCCCCGTCCACCGCCGTGATGCCCGCGGGCAACAGCGAACCACCCCGCTCGGTGATCGCCCGCACCGCCCCCGCGTCCAGGACCACCGCCCCGCGCGGCGAGGACGCGTGCTCCAGCCACAGCAGCCGACCGGCGCTGCGCCGACCGGTGGCGTGGAACCAGGTGCCGGTCCCCGCCCCCGCCAGGGCGTCCGCCGCGTGCACGGCCGAGGTCAGCACCACCGGGATGCCGCCGCCGGTGGCGATCCGCGCCGCCTCCACCTTGGTCACCATGCCGCCGGTCCCCACCCCGGCCCGGCCCGCGCTGCCCAGCTCCACGCCCTCCAACTCGGCGGGACCGGTCACCTCGGGGATCAGCCGGGCGCCGGGACGGCGGGGATCGCCGTCGTACAGGCCCGCCACGTCCGACAGCAGCACCAGCAGGTCGGCGCGGACCAGGTGGGCCACCAGGGCCGCGAGCCGGTCGTTGTCACCGAACCGGATCTCGTCCGTGGCGACCGTGTCGTTCTCGTTGACCACCGGCACCGCGCCCATCGCGAGCAATTGCTCCAGCGTGCGGAAGGCATTGCGGTAGTGCGCGCGCCTGCTGGTGTCGTGCGTGGTCAGCAGCACCTGACCCACCCGGCGGCCGTACCGCGCGAAGGACGCGGTGTACCGGGCCAGCAGCAGCCCCTGCCCCACGCTGGCCGCCGCCTGCTGGCGGGCCAGGTCACCGGGGCGGCGGGTCAGGCCGAGCGGGGCCAGACCGGCGGCGATGGCGCCGGAGGAGACCAGCACGATCTCCCGGTCGTCGTACTTGGCCAACACGTCCACCAGGGCGTCCACCCGGTCCGCGTCCAGACCGCCGGAGGCGGTGGTCAGCGAGGAGGACCCGATCTTCACCACGACCCGGCGGGCCCCCGCCACCATCGCGCGCCGCGCCTCCCCGCCCCGCTGTGCCGCTGCCACCGTGCCGCTCCGTTCGCGCTCGTCCCGCCGGTCGCGCCGACGGTGGGCCGCTCCTGCGGCCCGGCGGTCCCGACCGGCGCCGACGCGCGGCCAATCTACGCCGGCACCGGGTGCCGGCGCCCGGGCATTCCGCCTGCCGGCGTCGGCGTCGGCGTCGGAGCGGGGGCGGGGCGGGCCCGGCACCCGTCCGACCCCGGAACCCGGCTCGAACACCCCTCCCCCACAGCGCCGAACAGCCGCCCATTCCCGGACTCCCCCACCGCCCTCGACGCCCCGGGCCGGAGACCGGCCCCGGGCACGGCACCTCCGGCCTATCCCGTGCGCGGCCCCGCCCTCCTCCGCCGTCGGCGGGCCGGGTCCACCGGGCTCAGTCGGTGACCCGGCTGCGCTTGTCGTACAGCAGATCCGCGTAGTCGGGGTGACGCTCGATCCAGCCCTTGAAGAAGGGACACACCGGCAGCACCTTCAACTGCGCCAGTCGCGCGTCGTCCAGGGCGGCGCGCACCAGGGCGCTGCCGATTCCCCGGCCCTCCATGGCCGGCTCCACCTCGGTATGGGTGAAGACGATCAACTCGTGCGTGCGGATGTAGTCGGCGATCCCGGCCCGCTCCCCGTCCAGCGTCGCCTCGTACCGCTTCGCGTCCGGCCGGTCCACCACCACCGGCGACCCCTGCCCCACCTCGATCACCCCTTCATTCCGTTCCTATTCACCCAACTGTAGACCTTCCCATCTCAGTGAGCTTTTGATTCGCATACCAAATCATCCCCAAGGCCTGGGCCGATGCCAGCTACAAGAAAACCCTCATCGAGCACGCCGCCACCCGCGGCATCGACCTGGAAATCGTCCACCGCACCGCCCCCAGCCGCATCTCCACCGTCCAACCCCGCCGCTGGGTCATCGGGCACACCCCAGGCTGGCTCATGCACCACCACCGCCGCCTGGCCCGCGACTACGAAACCCTGCCCGCCCGCTCCGCAGTCATGATCCACCTCTCGATGATCGACCTCATGAGCCGCCGCCTCGCCGGCGAAGCCACCCCCAACTGGCGCGGCATTTGAACTACGAATCAAACGGACAGCCGAGAACCAAACGCTCACTTATAGCGCAACCACAAGAGGAATTCGCATCACCCCTAACGGGCAGCCGGAAATACGTCGCCCCCCTGATGCCTCTCCCGCAGAGAAAGTTCACCCGACCCACCAAAAGAAAGAACCCTGGGCTCCACAATGGATTACACGCACCAGATTACCCCGCCCCCAAGAAGAAGTCCCCTAATCAGGCGAAGCAAGCAGTTGGCGAATTTCTCCATGAATGAACACATTTCCTGTTACGTCAGAATTTAGAGCACCCTTCAAATCGTCCAAATTCGTAACGCCGACCACGAATTGAGCGAGTGGATTTCCGATTTTCTCCACAAGGGAGGCCCGAAGCTTGACCTCTTGATCAGTTCCCCCTTCCAAAAGAAGCAGCCCTTCGCGAGTAACGCACTTAAGGGAGTCCAGCCTGAATCGAACTTGACACCTGGACTCGGGTAGCCACAAATTCTTGACTTGCCCAGAAGGAGAGAATCCAATATTAATGGAACACGACTCACTCCATCTGGATTTTTGAACATTGATCACCGAATACAAATCCGACGTAATTCGATACCAACTGTGGCCGCGCCGCTGAAAGCCTAGCGGCTTGATAGATTCATCTACTACTCGGACCACTGCACTCTGCACCATCAACCGAATTTCTTGTAGATATCCAGATGTCCGGTCCAGGCTTGGCCAGTCATCTCTTCAAGCTCTCCCACGTAGCCCCGCAACTGTCGACGTCCGGTCGCCATGCTACTAGGAGCATCGGACTTAAGTTCGCGGACCACCCGGCTCTCCCAGCTAATCGCATCAGGTCTACGCCCACTGGGGAGTGTCACTTCATAGTCGTATCCGTCGCCTAGAGCTGTGCGGTAATTCTGGTGAGTCAACCGTCCACGAGCAGAATCTGCATTCTCACCGGACGTGAACCTTCCTTGCGCGTCACGCGGACAACTCGAGTTGTGAACGAGTACCGGCGTAGCCCCCGCCAACACATAGTACGTGTGGGGCCCTCCACTGTCAGGTTGTAGACCCGGGCGTACTCGGTGATCTGCGAAAGCGAGGTGACCTGCACCGTGTCGCCGACTTGAGAAACCAACAGGTCACCCGGGGCCAACTCGCCGGCCTCGGTCCAGGTGAGAGTGTTGTCCACCCAGAAGGGGTGGCCGGCGGTCGCCACGAGAGGCTTGTCACTCAGATCCTCGGAGGCGGCTGCGTCGGTGGTCGACGGAACACCGACGGCCACCAACTCTTTTTCGCCCCCTCCTCGGATCTCAGCGGTCACCGTCCTGGCGGAAACTTCCCCCGTTTCCGGGTCGGAGGCGAGGACGAGGTCGCCGATGACCACATCCTCGATGGCTTTCGTGGTGCCGTCAGCCATGAGGACGTGCGTGCCGGGCACGAAGCTGTTGCTACAGGGAGCGCCGAATCGAGACCTGGCCGGGCCTGTCCTACGGAAAGCCAAGGCGGCGAAGACATCAAAAGTTGTTTCTCCCGCGACCTCTGCGTAGCGACCCTCCTGAACATCCTCAACACGCTGGCTACAGAATCGATCACCCCCAGGGTCGTTGCCATCATCATCTGCGGGCTACCGGGCTGCAATTCCAAAAGCCTGTTGAAGGTCTCTCCGCACCTACCGCTTCCGGTTACGCAGCTGGCGGTACCACCATAAAGACCCGAATAGGTGTCGACAGCCGATGAGACGAGACCACTCGCCCTATTACCGAAAGAATTAACAAATCGCTGCCCTGAATTGAACTGCGGAGTCAGCCGAACGATTGGCTGATGCTGATTGACACGAGTTCCGGGGAAAAGGGCCCATCGGGCAAGGCTGAGAGCAGCCTTGGTTGCTCCGATAGTCGCCGCGACCGCTTTGTTGAGGAAAAGACCCGAGAGGTCCGAGAAGGCGAGGGGGTTGTTGTTGGCGTAGGTGTAGCCGTGGATCTGTTCGGAGTCGGTAAGATCCATGATCGGGTCGGGGGAGATGAACCGACCGATGGCGGGGTCGTACTCCCGGGCCCCGAGGTTGATCAGGCCGGTCGCTTCGGTGTCGTCGATGCCGCCGACGAAGCTGCGGGTGCCGGGCCAGTCGAGGCCGGGGTCCGTGCCGCGCAAGCCACCGAAGGGCAGGGTGCGGCGCTGGGTGAGTTCCCCGGTCGCCATGTCGATCGCCAGATGGCCGGTGCCGTGGTGGTCGGCGACGATGACGGAAGTCGCGCCGTCGTCGGTGGTCACCGCCACGTGCCCGCTGCCCGGGTCGACGTACCGGGTGGCTTCCGGCTTCGTCGCCCCGGTGGGCAGGGTGATGTCGGTGTGCCCGAGGTGGAGCGTGGTTCCGGTGTGGGTCCGCGCGATGAGACGGCCGCCGTCCGCGTTGTAGACGTAGGAGGCCCCCGGTCTCGTCGTGGTTCTCGACGGTGTCCACCCGGCCCTCGGGGGTCCAGGTGAGCGCGTTTGGGTGTCCCCGCCGATCTGACGCGAGACGGTCCGGCCCGCCGCGTCCTACCCGTACTCCTCCAGCGAGGTGACGCCCGGCGCCTCCTGGCCGACGGAGGTCAGGGTGGGAGCTGCTCGGCGTCGTACTCGTGCGTGCGGGTGATGCTCCGCTCGTGCAGCGTCTCGGTGACCCGGTTGCCGACCGTGTCGTAGGTGTAGGAGTGGTGGTAGGGGGCGGGGCCGGCGATGGTCGCCGCCGCTCCGCTCGCCGCCCACTTCCCCTGGTTCTGCGTCCAGGCGTCCGTCAGTCGACGCAGGTGGTCGTAGTCAAAGCGCTGCAGATCGGTGCCGGAAGGGGAGCCGTCCTCGATGGAGGGGACGTTGCCGATCGGGTCGTAGGCGTAGGTCTCGTGCCGGTCGACGCCGGGACGTCCCTCGCGCTTTACCAGCGAATCGGCCAGTCGCCGAGTATCCCACTCACAGGTATTGATGATCGAAAAAAGTCGGCTACCAGAAAGCATCTCGTACTCAAGGGGCTTGCCGAGTTTGTTGTAAGTGGTGGTAGCGGTCAACCCTTTGCCTGTTCTGATTCCCACCAGCCACAGGGGGGCTTCTTCATACTCGTAGGAAACCGATTCACCTGTAAGCGAGCCGGCCGGCGGAAGGCTGATCCTCCTTACCGTCCCCGATGAGTTGTACGCCGTGGTGGTGGCGTAGTTCCCCGCCGGCGCTCCCTCCACCGAGCAGGGCATCCCGATTCCTCCCGAACCATGAAGGAAAGGGAAAACCATCCCTTCTCGTCTCCGAAGTTTATCGGGGGCGGGCCCCGGGCCGGTCCCGAGGGGTTCGGGAACCGGGTCCGGGGCCCGGGGTCAACGGGGGTCGACCGGGAGGACCGGGGGAAGCCCCGAAGCTCCCGCCGCCATATGCCTCACCTGGTGGTCGGAGAGCACTCCGTCCACCACCCAGATGTCGTCGACCATGCCCGGCCAGTACTCCCCCCACTCGCCGTTCCTCAGCGAACGGCCGATCTGGACGGAACTCACCTCGCCGAAGGCGGGGAAGGTCGGGGCGGAGGAAAGGTCGATCTCCGTGGGATAGCTGTCCACGTACAGCCGAAGGGCTCCCCCGGAGCGGTCATAGACCACCGCCACGTGAGTCCAGTAGCTCGGGTCCGAGGGGAAATCGGAAGCCACGAAGCGTGTTGTCACGGCATCGTCACCGTCCGAATCGGTGAGGGAAACCTCCCATTCACCCCAGCTGTACTCCTCCGGATGGGGCAGGAAGCGCACCGTCACGGCCGACTCCCGCTCACCCACCACGCTGAGCACCGTGGCGGGTTCGTCCCCCAGTCCCCGGGACCTGAAGAACCCCGTCACGGAGAACCCCTTCGTGGTGTCGATCGGCACGGAGTCGGTGGAGGCGTGACCGTCCACGCCGTTCAGGAGGAGGGCTCGGTCGTCCACCCATCCGAACTCTTCCAATTCTCCGCCGACCACGGTGAGGTGATGCCCGTTCGGCGAGGAGTCGGGCGTGATGCCATCGACGAGTTCCTCGAAGTTCCAGCGAGCGGCCACGGCGGCCGGGGGATTGTCCTCCACCGGCGGACTCATCGCCTTGATCTCGGAGGCGGGGAGAGGCCGATCGTGGAGACGCACGTCGTCCACCCTGCCGGGCAGGAAGGCTGCCGGACCGGCTGTGCCGTCGGTCGCCCCCAGCGTCAGGGAGAGCGGGCCGGTCGGCACGCCGACCTGCTCGGCGGTGCCGGCCGGGAAACCGTTGACGTACAGCTCGACCGCGTCACGGCCGGCGTGGTGAACGACCGCCAGGTGCATCCAGCGCTCCGCGAGCGGTGCCGTGGTCCCGGCGGGTGTGTTCCCACCCCCGGGGGTGCGCAGAAACCAGTTCCCCCCACTCGGGTCGTACCCCACGGATACGGCCTCGTCCGTGGTCGAGGTGAGGGAGAAGACCGTCGCCTCCTCCCCGGGAAGACGGTCCAGCCGCACTCTCGTCGCGAACGACCAGTCGGCGGCGCCGTTCAGGGGGAGCGAGCCCACCACCGCGTGACCGTCCAGGCCGTCGAGTGCCAGGGATGTGCCGGTGAGGCTCTCCGCTCCGAGAGCGGCTCCCCCGCGCAGTTCGGCGCCGGGAGCATCGGCTCCACCACCGACCGTGCGTCCACCGGCCGGTTCGTCGAGGGCCAGGGCGAGGGAAGCGGGGGCACCGGGGAGCGACTCACCCGGTGCCGCGTGCAGCCGGGAGATCTCCTCCGGGGAAAGCACTCGCTCGAAGAGCGTGATCTCGTCCACGTCCCCGTGGAGGAAGCCGTCGAACCCGCCCGCGTATCGACCGGCCCCCACGAGGAGCGGACGACTCATGGAACTGTCCGCCGCATGGGGTGTCCGACCGGTCCGATGACCGTTGACGTACAGGGTGAGCTCGCCTCGGACGGCATCATGCGTGCCGACCAGGTGCACCCATTCGCCCGTGGTGCGGGAGACCGGCGCCCGCGAACGGGCCCCGGTGGGACGGCCCTCCCCCCGCTCGCTTCCGCCGGCCCCCAGGATCCACCGGTCCAGACGTGGCGAGTGGAAGAGTTCGACCTCCGGGTGCTCGCGCCCCGGCAGGGACCACACCACGCTCGGCTCGTCACCGGTTTCCTCGAGACGCACCCACGTGGAGACGGTGAAATCGGCGGCGGGGTCGAGAAGTCGGGTGTCCGTGCGGAGGAGGGCGTCGGCGCCGTTCAGGGTCAACGCGCCTCCGCGCACCCCGTCCCCCCCGAGAACCGCGCCGCCCAGGAGAGTCGCGGAACGGGGCTCGGCGTACCCGCTCGCCACCCGCGCGTCGGAGGCATCGTCCAAGGCCCAGCCGACACGTTCCGAGGTGCCGGAGGCCACGCTGAACCTATACGTGGTCACGCCGGATGCGACGCCCTCGGGGGTCAGCCCCCTGACCGAGATGAAGAAGACCCCTCCGCGTTCGGGGACGAAGGTGATGGTCCGGGGGGCTCCGTTCTCCGTGGGGAGAATGGTCCACGGATCGTTTCTGATGCCGTACTGGTACCGGTTGACGGTGGTTCCGGGGGCGGAGAACGTGAACTCGCCCGGCCGTCCCGCGCCGTCGTACCAGGGATCCTCCGGATCGGCGGGACGGATCTCGGGGTACTCGGCGGAGGTCACCAGGGGAGGCGGCGGGGGCGAGGCTGCCGTTCGCGCCGGGTCGGCCGCCGCCGTGCCGGTGTGCATCGGCCACACCAGCAGGATCGCCGTCAGCGCGGCCACCAGGGGGCCGCGTCTGCGGGAAGGGATCACGAAAGTCAGCTCCTCAACGCCTCGGTCACACTTTCCGTACATGACATGCGCATTGACGCTAGGTGAAGCGCACATGGCGGAGCGAGAGGATTGAATCACCCGGCAGTGGATCAAGTGCACTGATGGGACATTCCACGGGGGTGACGCGCGTCACCCCCGGGCCCCCGCGGTGATCGCCCCTCCCGGAAGCGCTTGCCCGGCCCGGGCCCGGGCGCGCGAAGCACGTGCCATCACCAACGTCCACCTCTCCCCACGTGCCCATATCGTGACTTTCGCGAGGCTTTCACGTGAACAAGTCATGATGATCTGTTACGCGTCGACGCGTACGGAGGAAGAGTGAGCACGGAAGCCCGCATACCCGGGGAATCGATCGAGGAGCCCGGGCGGGGAAGCCCTCCCGCCGGTTTCCGACCCCGTCTCCGGAAGCGGCTCCGACGTGCTCTTTCGCGTCATCGTGCTTCCGCCGGAAAAGCTCCGGGCGCAGAAGCTCTTTCTCCCCCGCTCTCCCCCGGGTCCACACCTGCCACGCCCCGGACCGACGCGGACCCGGCTCCCACCGCCGCCGGCTTCCCCTACGCGGAGGTTCTCGACCGCGAGGACCGCATACTCATCGGCAGAGGCTCGAAGAGCCGGGTCGGCGTGGTGGTGGGCGGTCTCTCCCCCGCCCTGGCGCGCGAACACCACCTCCGATGGGTTCTCGAGGCCTTGGACGCGGCGGGCGTCGAACACTTCGTGGTACCCGGGCACGAGCCCCTGGCCTCCGTCGTGGCCGTGGAGGAGCGGGATCGGGATCGAGTCGCCGAGGCGATCACCTCCCTGTGCGAGAAGGTGCCGGGTTACCTGGTGCCGGCTGACAAGCCGCGTCGCACGAGCGCGAACGTCGCCCCCGCGATCGGCGTGCGCGGCGGCGAACTCCTTCGCGACGAGGACGTGGTGCGCTTCTTCACTCATCTGGTCGCCCCGGAGTCGAAACGGAAGCCGCTCGGATCCGACCACGGGTGCGACATCGAGTTCTGGAGCCGCCCCGAGGAGGTTCTCCTCGCCCCCCGCCCCAACCGGGTCACGCGGTGGGTCCGCGGTGGGGAGATGAGAACGAGCGCGCCATCGCACCGGATGACGCCTCTTCTCTCCGCCTTTTCGGACTCCGAGGTCAACGGCACGCATCCCACACTCGATGTCTTTCTGACCCCACGGCCGGACGAGATCGACTTCCCCGTGGATGTCGTCTACACCTGGGTGGACGACACGGACCCGGAGTGGCGCGCCCGCAAGGCCGCCTATTCCGGGGAGGAGCACCACCCGGAGGCCGATGGCGTCGGCCGCTTCCACAACCGGGACGAGCTCCGCTTCTCCCTGCGGTCGCTTCATCAGTACGCTCCCTGGGTGCGGACGGTGCACATCGTCACGGACCGTCAGGTCCCGGAGTGGTTGGACACCGCTCATCCCCGGGTGCGGGTGGTCGATCACCGGGATATCTTCGACGACCCGGAGTGCCTGCCCACCTTCAACTCCCGGGCGATCGAGAGCAGACTGCACCACATCGAGGGCCTCGCGGACCATTTCCTGTACTTCAACGACGACATGTTGTTGGCCCGGCCGGTTCTGCCCGAGCATTTCTTCTGTTCCAACGGGATCACCAGGTTCTTCCCCTCCCGCTCCGTGATTCCACCGGGGTCCGTGACCCGCGAAGATCGACCGGTGGACGCCGCACAGAAGAACAACCGGGACTTGATCCGGGAGCGTTTCGGCACAGTGCCCACCCAGAAGATGAAACACATCCCCTACGCCCTGCGCCGGGACATCCTGTTGGAGATCGAGAAGGAGTTCCCGGAGTGGCACCGGAACACGGCCCGGAACCGTTTTCGAGCTCATGACGACATCTCGATACCGTCGGCCCTGCACCACCACTACGCGCATCAGACCGCTCGGGCGGTACCGGGAAACCTGAGCCTGGGATACGCCGAGGTCTCCTCCCCGGAGTTGGAGGAACGCTTGGCCCACTTCCTGGAGGATCGCAGACATCACGTTCTGTGCATCAACGAGGCGGGATTCGTGGTCGAGGAGGACTCCGGGGAGGAGCGGGCACGACGCACCGAGGCGGTGACCCGCTTCCTCGGAGAACGCTTCCCCGTGCCGGGCCCCTGCGAAAAAACCTGACCGCGGTGGGGGCAAAAGTCGACGAACCCCACCGGATAGGATCACCCGGTGTTCGTTCTTCGGCTTTGGTCGACCGTGACCCCTTGCTCCACCCCCACTGGCGCCCTGCTCGTCCCGGTCCGGCCCGGATGGTGAATCGATGAGCAACCCCCTCATACGCACGAGGCGGGCCTCCCGCCCGGGTGCCTCCCGCCCGGTTCGGGAGGGAGGCACCCGGGCGGTGGGGAACCAGCGGGACGCCTTTTTCGACAACGCGAAGTACCTGGCGATCGTCCTCGTGGCGATCGGTCATGCCTGGGAACCGCTGCGGAGTGACTCGCGGACGGTGACCGCCCTCTACATGGCGGTCTATGTCTTCCACATGCCGGCCTTCATCGTGATCGCCGGGTACTTCTCACGGAGTTTCGACGCCCGCCCCGACCGGGTGCGGCGGCTGATCAGCGGCGTGCTCGTGCCCTACGCGATCTTCCAGGTGCTCTACGCCGTGTTCAACCGGTGGCTGTACTCCGACCCGGAGGTACCGGTGCGGATGTTCACCCCGTTCTGGATCACCTGGTTCCTGCTGGCCCTGTTCATCTGGCGTCTGACGACCCCCGTATGGAAGACGATCAGGTACCCGCTCCCGGTGGCCGTGGCCATCGGGACGCTCGCCGCCGTCTCCCCCTACATCGGCAACACCCTGGACCTGCACCGCGTGCTGCAGTTCCTGCCGTTCTTCGTCCTGGGCCTGGTGCTGCGGCCGGAGCACTTCACCGCACTGCGCCGGCGCGCGGTGCGCGTCGCGGCGGTTCCGATCCTGTGCGCCGCCCTCCCGGTGGCGTACTGGGCGGTCCCGCGCCTGGAGTACGCCTGGTTCTACCACCGGGAGAGCGCCCAGGAACTCGGGGTGTCCACGGCCACCGGCGTGGTGATGACGCTGGTCTTCTACGGCTGTTCCGCACTCCTCGCCGCCGCTTTCCTGGCCCTGGTGCCCGGCCGCACCACCTGGTTCACCGCCCTGGGAGCAGGCACGCTGTACGGCTACCTGCTGCACGGTTTCCTCGTGCGCGGTGCCAGGGAGTGGGGTTGGTACGACCTCGGCCCGGTGGAACATCCCGTGTGGGGACCGGCGCTGGTGACCGTCACCGCCGCCCTTCTGGTGACCGCGCTGTGTTCCTCCCCCGTCCGTGGGCTCCTGCGCCCTCTGGTGGAACCCCGTCTGAACCTGCTGTTCCGGGACCCCGCTCCACGCCGGGGATGACGAGCGGGGGCCCGTACCCCCGAAGGGATACGGGCCCCGAAACCCCGGTTGACCGCTCCGGGGAAGCCGTGGCTCAGTCGCGCGGGAAGGAGAGCATGCGTTCCACCACCCGGGCCGTGGCCAGCCCGTCCCGGGGCTCGCAGAACTCCTTGAGGAAACGGTCGTACCGGTCCGCGTACTCCCTTTTCACCTTTTCGATGTCGCGGATCGCGGCGACGAGGTCCTCCGAGGTCTTCACGAGCGGACCGGGCGCCTTTTCCGTGAAGTCGAAGTAGAAGCCGCGCAGCGTGTCCCGGTAGTGCTCCAGGTCGTAGGTGAAGAAGAGCATCGGTCGCTCGGAATGCGCGTAGTCGAAGAGCACCGAGGAATAGTCGGTGATCAGAATGTCCGCGATCAGGTACAGCTCGGCGATGTCCGGGTAGGCGGACACGTCCCAGACGAACCCCTGTCCTGCCCCGGGAATGGCATCGAGGATCTTGGGGTGCTTCCGGAAGAGGAAGACGTGGTCCTCCCCCAGCTCGCGACGCGCGGCAGCGAGGTCGACCCGGAGGTCCAACTTGAACTTGGTCGCCGTGTGACGCTGATCGTCCCGCCAGGTGGGGGCGTAGAGGACGACCTTCTTGCCCTCGGGGATACCGAGCACCCGACGTACCCGTTCGATGATCTCCGCTCGCTCGGGACGGTGGAAGACATCGTTGCGGGGATATCCGGACTCCAGGATCTCGCCCTCACAGCAGAAGGCGTCCCGCATGATGGGGGTGGTGAAGGCGTTCGGCGAGATCACGTAGTCGAACTGCCGGAAGCGGTGGGGCAGACTGGCGATGTAGGCGCGGTTCGCCCGGGGGGTGCCGAGCAGGTCCGCGCCGATGCGTTTGAGAGGTGTGCCGTGCCAGGTCTGGACCACGCATTGACCCGGCCGCTTCTCGTACCAGTCGCCCAACCCGACGTTGGTCACCACCCACCGGCTGCGGGCCAGCGCCTCGTACCACTCCTCGCTGTGCCACTCGACCGCCCGCACGCCCTCGGGCAGCGCGACCTGGCCGTCCGACACCGCCCAGATGTGTTCCGCGTCGACGCCTCGGCGGACCATCTCCTCGTAGATGGCACGGGGGGAGTCGGAGAACTGTTTGCCACCGAAGCTGTTGTAGAAGATCGCGTTCCGCAGGGGGCGCTGTTTGAACAGCGGGGTGGCGACCTCCCGCAGCCGTCGCTGGTGGTACCCACCTCGCTCGTTCTCCGCCAGCGCGGAGCCGGAGGCCAGGAAGACGCGGTCGAAGAAGCGCCGGTCCAGGCTGTACCGGCGGCCGGGGCCCCGGTGGGACAGCGGCAGGGTGTTCACCAGGTCCGCGCGGAGCTTGACCGGCACGTCCCCCGTGTGGTCCCAACCGTCCCGGTCCCGCAACGAGAGGTACCACCGTCCCTGACGCAGGGGGAGGCGGGAATCCCAGGAGGGCATGTCGTCGGGTGTCACCCGGATCACGAACCGGCCGTCGGCCCACTCCCAGGAGGCTTCGTGCTCCTCGAAGCGCTGGCCGTGGCGCAGGATGACCCTCAGGTCGGCGCCGGGCCCGGTGTACGCGCCCTCCAGAACGAGGACACCGTCCGGGGTCCACTCGGCACGGTCCACGATCGGCTGCCGCCGGCGGTCGTGGAGCTTGACCAGGCCGGGGCCGTCCGTGGTGACGGCGATCTCCCGCCCGAGGGGGAGGTCGTGGTGCGAGGGACGGAAGTCCGCCTGCACCGTGAGCCGCCGCTCGGTCCCGTCGGAGAATTCGACGTGAGTGTGGAAGTCCTCGGTGGGGTCCTTCTCCCCCGTCGCCCGGGTGAGGTCGGACAGGGGGAGCTCCACCAGGTGGGTGGTCGGACCGTCACCGGAGGAGGCCGTCACCGGGTAGCGCCGCTCCTCACCGTCCGCCTTCGCCGTCAGTCGAAGGCGTTCGGGGGTCCGGTCCGACCGCTCGGGGACCCGCAGCGCCAGGCGCAGGGAGTCCTCCGTCCCCTCTCCCGCCACCAGTTCGATGTCCGGCAGATCGATGGTGAGACGAAGGGCGTTCTCGGAGAAGCCCACCACCAGACGGGCACCGTCGTCGAGCGGAAGGGCCCTGGAGTGCCCGGCGCTACCGATATCGTTCTTTCCCACCGGCCCGGGGCGCCATCCCCCGGGCGAGGGGAGAGCCAGGGTGAGCTGCCACTCCCCCGGCTGCCACTCGCCCCGGTCCCTCAACTTGGCGGGATCGATACGGATCTCGAAACCCGCCCCGTCGTAACAGTGCAGTGCCTGGCCGCTCTCCCGGGTGGCGCGGGGCATGGTGAGGGGACGCACCTTCACCGGAACCCGGCGGCGGGTACCGCGCCGACGGAGCCAGGCCAGCCTCGGCAGCCCTCCGCCGTCCTCCGTCGGCACGTTGGTGACGAAGGCGTAGCCGCGCACCACGAGCCGCTCGTCCTCCCACACGATCTCGGTGGCCTTGGAGCGGATCGGGAGTTCACTCGCCCCCAGTTTGGTCACCTCGGAGGGCAGGGATCCCGTGTCCACACCCGGTACCTCGGCGGAGGGGCGCAACACCCCGCGCACGCGGAAGGCCGAGGGGTTCTCCCGCTCGTACCGGACGACCTCGATCAACTCGTCCAGCCGGTGCTCACGGGCCAGGTGCCACTTGATGCGATCCAAGGGGGGAAACTTCGCGAACCTCGCCGCCGAGGGACCGGCGAAGAACGCGTCGGTCCCGGCGATGAACTCCTCCCTCTCCTCCGCCGAGGCCTCCGGAAGCCACCGCATCAGACGGCGCAAATCCTCCGGTATGCAGGAGGTGGGGTCGGATTTGGGGGCCATGGGGATCAGGGCTCCTGACTGAATGAACGAAGCGGAGGGGAAACGGCGGGGAGACCCCTCGGGGCGAGGTGGATCAGGGTGCGCCGGCGCCCACACCGGGGGCGGCGGTCGGCGG
>NZ_VKHS01000459.1 GCF_014141525.1 Streptomyces calidiresistens | reverse complement strand
GGGTGGTGGTGGGCGGGGTCGTCGCGGTCACGGTTCTCTCCGTTCCTGGTGGCGGTGCGAGGGCCCGGTCGGGCGTCGCGGCTCACAGGAATACCGTGCCCGGCGGGGAGGGTCGGCAGTATTCACGACGTACGTCCCGGACCGGGATTCACCCCTTGAAACGATATGAACAGGGGCGAAGTCGGGACGAGGTGGACGGAAGACGACCGGAAAGGGAGGGCGTGCGCGACGCGCGCCCCGGGGGCGGTGCGATCGACACGCGCCCCGGGGGACTCCCGACCCGCCGGACGGGCCGGTGGACGCGGAAGCGGCCGGGGCACCGCCGGAACCCGAGAACAGGGCGGGGCCGGGGCGTCACCGCAGGTTGGTGAGGTGGAGCCGCCTGTCGGATTCGAACCGACGACCTGCTGTTTACAAGACAGCTGCTCTGACCGGCTGAGCTAAGGCGGCGCGACGGATGCAGTGTACCCAAGCCCTCCCGGGTGAACACGGAGGGTTTTCCACGGGGCGGGTTCGGGGCCGGATCGGTGCCGGGTGATGACAGGACTCACTCCTTCGGGTTAGGTTCACTGCACGTCCACGTACGTGGAGCATCCACCTTTACTCGGATCGTCCGGCACGTTCCTGCCGGTGAAGGAGAGCGTCACCATGGCCTCGGTCACATTCGACAAGGCGACCCGGATCTACCCGGGTTCCGAGAAGCCCGCCGTCGACAAGCTCGACATCGCCATCGAGGACGGCGAGTTCCTCGTCCTGGTGGGCCCCTCCGGTTGCGGCAAGTCCACCTCCCTGCGGATGCTCGCGGGCCTGGAGGACGTCAACGGTGGTGCGATCCGCATCGGTGACCGCGATGTCACCCACCTGCCGCCCAAGGACCGGGACATCGCGATGGTGTTCCAGAACTACGCGCTCTACCCGCACATGACGGTCGCCCAGAACATGGGCTTCGCGCTCAAGATCGCCGGTGTCAACAAGACCGACATCCGCGCGAAGGTCGAGGAGGCCGCGAAGATCCTCGACCTCACCGATTACCTGGACCGCAAGCCCAAGGCGCTCTCCGGTGGTCAGCGGCAGCGTGTCGCGATGGGCCGGGCGATCGTCCGCGAGCCCCAGGTCTTCCTCATGGACGAGCCGCTGTCCAACCTGGACGCCAAGCTGCGTGTCCAGACCCGTACCCAGATCGCGAGCCTGCAGCGCCGCCTGGGCGTCACCACCGTCTACGTGACCCACGACCAGGTCGAGGCCCTGACGATGGGCGACCGGGTCGCGGTCCTCAAGGACGGCCTGCTCCAGCAGGTGGACACGCCGCGCAACATGTACGACAAGCCGGCCAACCTCTTCGTCGCGGGCTTCATCGGCTCCCCGGCGATGAACCTGGTCGAGGTGCCGATCACCGACGGCGGCGTGAAGTTCGGCAACAGCGTGGTGCCGGTGGAGCGCGCCGCGCTCACCGAGGCGCAGAGCAACGGCGACACCCACGTGGTGGTCGGCTGCCGCCCCGAGCACTTCACCATCGTGGAGAACGGCAGCGGTGTCGGCATGGCCAAGGACGACCCGAACGCGGCGGCCGGTCTGGCCGTGACCGTCAACGTGGTCGAGGAGCTGGGCGCGGACGGTTACGTCTACGGCACCGCCGAGGTCAGCGGCGACACCAAGGACCTGGTGGTCCGGGTGGACGGCCGGCAGATCCCGGAGAAGGGCGCCGTGCTGCACGTGGTGCCGAAGACCGGTGAGACCCACGTGTTCTCCAAGAGCACCGGCGCGCGCCTGAGCGACTGATCCACCGGATCATCCGGCGTCACCCGAATCCCTCCGGGTCGGCCGGCGGGCCCCTTCCGCCCCGCCGGCCGACCCGGTGCCGGTTCGACGGCCGGGGGCGGACCCTCACGGGTCCGCCCCCGGCCGTTTCTCCTTCCCGGGTTTTCCGCGACTCCTTTTCCGGGTCGTCGGGTTGTCGGGTCCTCGGAGTCGTCGGATCCTCCGAGTTGTCGGGTCACGGGACTCCCGGGCCGGCGCGCCCCGTCGTGGCGGGTTCCGGGGGCACCCGGGTTCGGGGGTTCCGTCGGCGGGTACGCAGAACGATCGCCCCGCACCGGGAAACACCCGAATCACTCGCTTTCGATCCCGTTCGTCAACACGCCGCGCACGTTCACCCCCCGGGATTCACTCCGTCGAGTGACGCAAGGTGGCCGAACGGGCACCTCTCGCTACGATCGCCTCGACCCGCTCCCGGCCCCGCCACGATCCCGCCGTGACCCCGGCACGCCGTCGCGCCGGTTCCGGCCGGCGAGGACGGCGGGCGGAGCGGCCCGGGAATTGATCGATTCGACGCGAGGAAACCACGTGAACCAGGCAGCCCGCCGATTCGGCAGAACTCTCGCCCTCGTCCTCCCGGTCGTCCTGGTGCTCTCCGGCACCCTCGCCGTCGCCAACGTGCCCTGGTCCGGCGCGACCGACACCACGGTGCTCCCCGCCGGCGCCGGCGAGTACGGCCCGCCCGCCGCCGGGGCCGCCCCGGAGGAGGCTCCCGAGGCGGACGCGGCACCGGAGGCGGAGGCCGCCGAGGCCGGTCCCGCCCCGGAGGAGGCCCTGCTCGAACTGCTGCTGGACGAGCTGCGGCGCACCGACCCCGGTGTGGCGCTCACCACGCTCCAGTGGGAGGTCGAGCGCAATCCCGCGCTGGCCGAGCACTGCCCCTCCCTCGCACGGGAGTTGGGCCGTGCCGCGGTGGTGAAGTACGGCAGCGCCGAGCTGGCCCACCGGCACGCCCGCCCGGTGTGCGACACCTCTTTCGCGATCGGCGTCACCGAGGAGCGGTGACCCGGCTACTGTGCGGGGCATGAACCACGCCTCACAGCCCACGCAGGCGGTGGTCCTGGCCGGTGGCCAGGGCTCCCGCCTGCGCCCGTACACCAACGACCGTCCCAAGCCGATGGTCGAGATACCCGGTACGGGAACGCCGATCATCGGCCATCAGCTGAACTGGTTGGCGGCCGAGGGGGTCACCGACGTCGTGGTCTCCTGCGGTCACCTCGCCGAGGTGTTGCAGGAGTGGCTGAAGGACACCGAACTGCCGGTCCGGGTCAGCACGGTGGTGGAGACCGAGCCGTTGGGTCGGGGCGGCGGGTTGAAGTACGCCGCCGCCGCGCTGCCGCGCCCCGACGAACCCTGGTACGCCACCAACGGCGACATCTGGACCCGCTTCTCGCTCCGTTCCATGGCCGACTTCCACGCCGAGCGGGACGCCACCGCCACCATCGCCCTGGCCCGCCCCCGCATCCCGTGGGGCGCGGTGGCCACCGACGAGTTCGGCAACGTCACCGACTTCATCGAGTCCCCGCCGCTGTCGTACCAGATCAACGCGGGTGTCTACGTCTTCGCCCCCGACTTCGCGGAGTTGCTGCCGGAGCGGGGCGACCACGAGCGGACCACCTTCCCGCGCCTGGCCCGGGAACGGCGCCTGGCGGGCTTCCCCTTGCCGCAGGGCTCCTACTGGCGGGCCATCGACACCGCCAAGGACCTCACCGAGGCGGCCCGGGAGTTGGGCGGCGGAACCCCGAACTGACCCGGACCGACCCGAAACCACCCGAAAACGACCCGTGCCGGATCCCCCGGGCCCCGGCACGGTGGGAGGGGTCCGACGCCCGCCGGAACCCGGCCGGCGGGCGTCGGGCCCCTCCCCCGGAGTCCCATCGGTGGGCGGCGGGCGGCGCCGCCGGTCAGCCGACCCGGAAGGACCGCCGGGCGAACCCCAGCATGTACCCGTCGATGACCGTGCGGGCGGTGTCCGCCCGGCCCGGGGCGGCGCCCAGGGTGAGGAAGATCGGCAGGAAGTGGTCGGCGGTGGGGTGCGCGTACGGCATCCCGGGGGCCCGGTCGCGCCAGGCCGCCAACTCCTCCACGTCGCCCCGGTCCAGCGCGTCGAGCGCCCACGCGTCGAAGTCCGCGGACCAGCCGGGGACGGCCCCGCGCAGCACCATGTCCCGGGTCAGGAACGGCAGTCCGTGCGTCATGAAACCCGAGCCGATGATCAGCACGCCCTCCTCGCGCAGGGGTGCCAGGCGGCGTCCCAGCTCCATCAGCCGGTGCGGGTCCCCCGAGGGCAGCGACATCTGGAGGACCGGCACGTCGGCCTCCGGATACATGGCCATCAGGGGGATCCAGGCGCCGTGGTCCAGACCCCGGGAGGGGTGCCGGTGCACGGGCTCGTCGGCGGGCATCATCGCCGCCACCCGGTCGGCGAGCCGGCTCACATCGGGGGTGTCGTAGCGCAGGCGGTGGTAGCGGGGGTGGAAGCCGCCGAAGTCGTACACCAGCGGGGTGTGCGCGGCCGTCGCCGAGAGGGCGAGCGGGGCGTCCTCCCAATGGGCGGAGACGATCAGCACGGCCCCGGGGCGGGGCATCGACCGCGCCCAGTCGAAGAGTTCCCGGATCCACGGGCCGTCGTCCAGCAGCGGGGGCGCGCCGTGGCTGAGGTAGAGGGCGGGCAGCGGGCCGTCGGCGGGCGTCCAGCGGGGATGGGGC
>NZ_VKHS01000458.1 GCF_014141525.1 Streptomyces calidiresistens | reverse complement strand
ACGAAGGGGACGGCGCCGATCGGCCCCGGGGAGGGGGACGGGACTCCCGGCATGCCCGGCGTGCCGGGACCGGGGTAGCCGTAGGCCGGGGCCGGGCCGGGACCTCCGCCGTGGTGGGCGGCCCAACCGGCGGGCGGGGTGTCCCGACGGCGCCGGTACCTCTGCACCGCGACGTCCCCGAGGATGGCGTGCACGGTGGCACCGCCCAGATGCGCGAGCATGAACAGCACCGCGAACCAGAAGGCGCGCGGGCCGTCCTCCGGCACGTCCGGGCTCTCCGCGGCCACCACGGCGTAGGTCAGGGTGATCGTGACCCAGACGCAGAGCACGGCCCAGTCCCGGTTGCGGCGGCCCTGGAGGGCCATGCGCAGGAAGGGCACCCAGGCGAGCAGGCCCAGTGAGAGGACCGGCACACAGGCGAGGAGCAGTCGCGGGATGACCACCCGGGGGCCGGTGTACTGAGGCGTCGGCACCGGTGTGAAAGCGGGCCCGGACGGCTGACCGTACATCGGCGCTTCCTCCCTCCCCGTCGGCGGCTGCGCGGTGTCCCCGGCAGGGGACAGGACGAGGATATCGCTGTCCGGGTCAACCGTCCGCCGCTCGCCCGGGGACGGCGGGGGACGAGGGGAACGGCGGGGCGATCGGCCCCGGGGCGGGGTCGGTTCGGGCGCGGACCGGGACCCCGGGGTCACCGTCCCCGGCTCCACCGGCGGCTCGGTGACGGATCGGTGACGGATCGGCGGGGCCGGGCCCCGCCGCTCGACTGAACGCCGGCCGCGCACCGTCGGAGGGCACCCGCCGGCCCGGGCCGGGACTCGGGGGTCGTCCCGGCCCGGCCCGCCGCCCGGCGGGGCCGGTCGGGTCGGTGGGTGGTCGTCGGGTCGGTCAACCGCCGGCGATGGTGGTCAGGAACTCCCCGGTCCAGGCCAGCAGTTCCCGTCCGATCACCGGCTTGCCGCCCACCCGCGCCGTCATGGGGCGCGGCACCAGCACCTGCCCCGTCGCGGGCTTGACCAGGGATCCCGGGTACAGCCGCTTGAGCCGCAACTCCCGCGATTCCGCCAGGTCCACGGGGGCGAACCGCACCTTGTTGCCCTGGAGGGTGATCTCGGCGACCCCGCAGGAACGGGCCAGCATCCGCAGCCCGGCGACCAGCAGCAGGTTCTCCACCGGCTCGGGCAGCTTGCCGTAACGGTCGGTCAGCTCCTCGCGGACCGCCGCGATGTCCTCCTCGGTGGTCGCCGCCGCGATCGCCCGGTACGCCTGGAGACGCAGCCGCTCGCCCGGCGCGTACTCGTGCGGGACGTGCGCGTCCACCGGCAGCTCGATCCGCACCTCGGCCGGCGGCTCCTCCGCGCCCTCCCCGCCGGCCTCCAGCGAGGCCCGGTAGTCGGCCACCGCCTCGCCGACCATCCGCACGTACAGGTCGAAGCCGACCCCGGCGATGTGCCCGGACTGCTCGGCGCCCAGCAGGTTGCCGGCGCCCCGGATCTCCAGGTCCTTCATCGCCACGTACATGCCCGCGCCCATCTCGGTGTGCTGCGCGATGGTCGCCAGCCGCTCGTGGGCGGTCTCGGTCAGCGGACGCTCCGGCGGATACAGCAGGTAGGCGTAGCCGCGCTCCCGCCCGCGTCCGACCCGGCCCCGCAGCTGGTGCAGCTGGGAGAGGCCGAAGGTGTCGCCGCGCTCCACGATCAGGGTGTTGGCGTTGGCGATGTCGATGCCGGACTCCACGATCGTGGTGGAGACCAGCACGTCGAACCGCTTCTCCCAGAAGTCCACCACCACGCGCTCCAGGGCCTGTTCGGACATCTGGCCGTGCGCGATGGCGATGCGGGCCTCGGGCACGATGCGGCGCAGGCGGGAGGCCGCCCGGTCGATCGACTCCACCCGGTTGTGGATGTAGAAGACCTGGCCCTCCCGCAGCAGCTCGCGGCGGATCGCCGCGCCGATCTGCTTCTCGTCGTACGGCCCGACGAAGGTCAGCACCGGGTGCCGCTCCTCCGGCGGGGTGGTGATGGTGGACATCTCGCGGATGCCGGTGACCGCCATCTCCAGGGTGCGCGGGATCGGCGTCGCGGACATGGTGAGCACGTCCACGTTGGCCCTCAGCTTCTTCAGCTGCTCCTTGTGCTCGACGCCGAAGCGCTGCTCCTCGTCGACGATCACCAGACCGAGGTCCTTGAAGCGGGTCTCGGAGGAGAACAGCCGATGGGTGCCGATGACCACGTCCACCGTGCCGTCCCGCAGCCCCTCCAGCACGGCCTTCGACTCGGTGTCGGACTGGAAGCGGGAGAGCGCCCGCACGGTCACCGGGAACTGCCGGTACCGCTCGGTGAAGGTGTTGAAGTGCTGCTGGACCAGCAGCGTGGTCGGCACCAGCACGGCCACCTGCTTGCCGTCCTGCACCGCCTTGAAGGCCGCCCGCACCGCGATCTCGGTCTTGCCGTAGCCGACGTCGCCGCAGATCAGCCGGTCCATCGGGACCGACTTCTCCATGTCCTCCTTGACCTCGCCGATGGTGGTCAGCTGGTCGGGGGTCTCCGCGTACGGGAAGGCGTCCTCCAGCTCCCGCTGCCAGGGGGTGTCGGGGCCGAAGGTGTGGCCGGGGGCGGCCATCCGCGCCGAGTACAGCTTGATCAGGTCGGCGGCGATCTCCCGCACCGCCTTGCGTGCCCGGGCCTTGGTCTTGGCCCAGTCCGCCCCGCCCAGGCGGTGCAGCGAGGGGGCCTCGCCGCCCACGTACCGGGTCACCTGGTCGAGCTGGTCGGTGGGGACGAACAGCCGGTCGCCGGGCTGGCCGCGCTTGGCCGGCGCGTACTCCACCAGCAGGTACTCGCGGGTGGCGCCCTGCACGGTGCGCTGCACCATCTCCACGTACCGGCCCACGCCGTGCTGTTCGTGGACGATGAAGTCACCCGGCCGCAGGGTCAGCGGATCCAGGGTCTTGCGGCGGCGGGCGGGCATCCGCTGTCCCTTGGCCACGCCGCGCTGACCGGTCAGGTCGGTCTCGGTGAGGAGGGCCAGCCGCAGGTCGGGGGCGACGAAGCCGTGCTCCACCGAGCCGCAGGTCACGTGCACCACCGAGGGATCGATGGCGCCGTCCAGCCCGGGGTCCAGGCGGGCGGCGATGCCCTCGCCGCCCAGCACCTCCACCGTCCGTCCGGCGGGGCCGTGTCCCTCGGTGAGGTAGACCACCCGCCAGCCCTCGGCGAGCCAGCCCTTGGTGTCGGCGAGCGCGCGGGCGGTGTCGCCGCCGTAGCTCTCGGGGGCGCGCAGGCCGGTGCGCAGGGTGTCCCCGCCGTCCGCGCCGGGCCCCTCGGCGGCGCCGTCCGCCGTCGGGTCGGCGGCGAAGGGGGAGATCGACCACCACATCAGGTCCAGCTCACGGGCCCGCTCGCGGACCTCGGCGATCGAGCGCAGGGAGGCGGCGCCGACGTCGATGGGGGCCTCCCCGCCGCCGGCGGTCGCGGCCCAGGAGGCGGCCAGGAACTCCTGGCTGGTGGCGACCAGGTCGGCCGCCCGGGTCCGGACCCGCTCCGGGTCGCAGACCACCGCCATCGACCCGGCCGGCAGCACGTCGAGCAGCAGCTCCATCTCGTCCACCAGCACCGGGGCCAGGGATTCCATGCCCTCCACGGCGATGCCCTCGGCGATCCTCCCCAGCAGTTCCTCCAGCTCCGGGTGCTCCTCGGCGAGGGCCGCCGCACGCTCCCGGACCTCGGGGGTGAGCAGCAGCTCGCGGCAGGGCGGTGCCCACAGGCCGTGCTCGGCGACCTCCAGCGAGCGCTGGTCGGCGACCTTGAACCAGCGGATCTCCTCCACGTCGTCGCCCCAGAACTCCACCCGCAGGGGGTGTTCCTCGGTGGGCGGGAAGACGTCCAGGATGCCGCCGCGCACGGCGAACTCGCCGCGCTTCTCCACCAGCTCCACCCGGCTGTACGCGGCGGCGGACAGCGCCTCGGCGACCTCGGCGGGGTCGGCGGTGTCGCCGGTGCGCAGCGCCACCGGCTCCAGGTCGCCCAGGCCCTTGACCTGGGGCTGGAGCACCGAGCGGACGGGGGCCACGAGGACCTTCACGGGGCCGGCGGCGGGGTCGTCGGCGCTGGGGTGGGCGAGCCGGCGCAGCACGGCGAGCCGGCGGCCGACGGTGTCGGAGCGGGGGGAGAGCCGCTCGTGCGGCAGGGTCTCCCAGGAGGGGAACTCGACCACGCCGTCCGGGGGGAGCAGCGAGCGCAGGGCGGCGGCGAGGTCCTCGGCCTCCCGTCCGGTGGCGGTGACCGCCAGGACGGTGCGGTCGGTGCCCCGGGCCAGGGCCGCCACGGCGAAGGGGCGGACGGCGGCGGGGCCGACGAGGTCCACGTGCCGCCGCCGCCCGGCCTCGGCGGCCCGGACCGCCTCGTCGAGGGCGGCATCTTCCACGACGGCGTCGAGCAGGCCGTGCAGACTCATGAGGAGACCATCCCGGGTGGGGAACTGGGGAACACGCGAAAGGCCCGACACGTGGAACGGGCCGGGGTTCCCACC
>NZ_VKHS01000457.1 GCF_014141525.1 Streptomyces calidiresistens | reverse complement strand
ATCCCCCCACCGGCTCCGCGGGGACGGCCGGGGACCGTCCCGCCGCCGCCCCCGGTGAGCCCTTCCGCACCCGGGCCCTGACCGTCCCCGGGCTCGGCGAGGGAGCCGCGGGCCGCCGCTCGCGGGCCCGGACCCCGCGCGGGCGGACCACCGGCTCCCGTCGGCCCCGGGAGGGTTCGGGCGGCGGGCTGCACCTGGCCGCCACCGTCCGGGCCGCCGCCCCCCACCAGCGGGCCCGCGGTCGTTCCGGTCCGGGCCTGATCGTGCGCCGCGACGACCTGCGGCAGGCGGTGCGCGAGGGCCGGGAGTCGAACCTGGTGCTGTTCGTCGTGGACGCCTCCGGTTCGATGGCGGCCCGCAGTCGGATGGGGGCGGTCAAGGGCGCCGTGCTCTCCCTGTTGCTCGATGCCTACCAGCGCCGGGACAAGGTGGGGCTGGTGACGATGCGTCGGACCGGTGCCGAGGTCGCGCTGCCGCCGACCTCCTCGGTGGACGCGGCGGCGGCCCGGTTGCGGTCGCTGCCCACCGGGGGGCGCACCCCGTTGGCGGCCGGGCTGTCGACCGCCCGGGAGGTGCTGCGGGTGGAGCGGCTGCGGGACCCCTCCCGCCGCCCGCTGTTGGTGGCGGTCACCGACGGCCGGGCGACCGGCGGGCCGGAGCCCGTGGAACGGGCGCACCGGGCCGCCCGGCTGCTGGCGGCGGACGGGATCGCCTCGGTGGTGGTGGACTGCGAGACCGGGCCGGTGCGCCTGGGGCTGGCCGGGGCGCTGGCCCGGGAACTGGGCGGCCCGGCGGTGACGCTCGACGACCTGCGGGCGGAGACGGTGACGGCGCTGGTGCGCGGGGTGCGGGGCGACCGGACGCCCCGCGCCCGGGACACGGCCGCCGGAACGGCCGGGGGACGGACCGCCGGCCGCGGTCCCGTCCGGGAAACGACACGAGGGAGGGCCGCGTAGTGCCGAAGGGGCAGCCGGAGACGGTACCGAACGACGGGTTGACGACCAGGCAGCGGCGCAACCGCCCGTTGCTGGCGGTGCACACGGGGACCGGCAAGGGCAAGTCGACGGCGGCCTTCGGGCTGGCCCTGCGCGCCTGGAACCAGGGCTGGCCGATCGGGGTGTTCCAGTTCGTCAAGTCCGCCAAGTGGCGGGTGGGCGAGGAGCGGGCACTGCGGGTGCTGGGCGACTCCGGCGAGGGCGGGAGCGTGACCTGGCACAAGATGGGCGAGGGCTGGTCGTGGGTGCAGCGGGACCTCTCCGACAGCGAGGAGGCGGCCCGTGAGGGGTGGGCGCAGGTGCGGCGCGACCTGGCCGCCGAGCGGTACCGGCTGTACGTGCTGGACGAGTTCACCTATCCCCTGCACTGGGGGTGGATCGACACCGACGAGGTGGTGGGGGCGCTGCGGGAACGTCCCGGTGCCCAGCACGTGGTGATCACCGGCCGCAACGCGCCCGCCGCGCTGATCGAGGCGGCCGATCTGGTGACCGAGATGGGGAAGGTCAAGCACCCCATGGACGCCGGGCAGAAGGGCCAGCGGGGGATCGAGTGGTGACGCCGTGACACCCCGGGTGGTGATCGCCGCACCCGGTTCGGGCAGCGGGAAGACGACGGTGGCGACCGGCCTGATGGCGGCCTTCGCCGAGGCCGGGCTGAGGGTTTCGGCGCACAAGGTGGGGCCCGACTACATCGATCCCGGCTACCACGCGCTGGCCACCGGGCGGCCCGGACGCAACCTGGACGCCTGGATGTGCGGCCCCGACCGGGTGGCGCCGCTGTTCCGGCACGGTGCGGACGGCGCCGACCTGGCGGTCGTCGAGGGCGTGATGGGCCTGTTCGACGGGGCGAGCGGGATGGGCGAGACGGCCTCGACCGCGCACGTGGCGAAACTGCTGCGGGCACCGGTGGTGCTGGTGGTGGACGCGTCCGCGCAGTCCCGCTCGATCGCGGCGCTGGTGCACGGCTTCGCCTCCTGGGACACCGGGGTGCGGTTGGCCGGGGTGATCCTCAACAAGGTGGGGTCGCCCCGGCACGAGGCCCTGCTGCGGGAGGCGCTGGACGGTGGTGGCATCCCCGTGTTGGGCGCGCTGCCCCGCGAGGACGGCCCGGTGCGCACCCCCTCCCGCCACCTGGGCCTGGTGCCCGTGGCGGAGCGGCGCGCGGAGGCGCTGGAGTCGGTGCGGGCGATGGCCGAGCGGGTGCGCCGGGGAGTGGATCTGCCGGCGGTGCTGGCGGTGGCCCGTTCCGCGCCGCCGGTGGAGGGGACGGCCTGGTCCCCGGCCGAGGCGGTCGCGGGAGTCGGCCGGGAGTGGGGCCCGACGGACGGGGACGCCCCCGGGCGGGCCCCGGTGGTCGCCGTCGCCTCGGGCGCCGCCTTCACCTTCGGCTACGCCGAGCACCCGGAGTTGCTGGAGGCGGCCGGGGCCCGGGTGGTGACCTTCGACCCGTTGCGCGACGAGGCGCTGCCACCGGACACGGACGCGCTGGTCATCGGTGGCGGCTTCCCCGAGGTCTACGCGCCGGAGCTGGCCGCGAACGAGCCGCTGCGCCGGGCGGTGGCGACGTTCGACGGGCCGGTGGCCGCGGAGTGCGCGGGGCTGCTGTACCTGTGCCGGAGCCTGGACGGTGCCCCGATGTGCGGCGTGCTGCCGGCGGAGGCGCGCATGACGCGGCGGCTGACGCTGGGCTATCGGGAGGCGGTGGCGCTCTCGGACAACCCGTTGGCCCCGACGGGGGGTCGGGTGCGGGGGCACGAGTTCCACCGCACGGTGGTGGAACCCGGGGCCGGTGGGGTCCCGGCCTGGGGCCTCACCCATCCCGAGCGGCGCGCCGAGGGCTTCGTGCGGGGCGGGGTGCACGCCTCCTACCTGCACGTCCACTGGGCGGGTGCGCCGGGGGTGCCCCTGCGGCTGGTGGCCGCCTGCCGGGAACGCGCCGCGGCGCGGGCACGGAACGGCGCCGCGTGAACCGCCGTGCCGGGGCCCCCGCGGGGGTCTGCGCCGGGGTGGGGGCGCGCCCCGGGGTGACCGCGCGGGAGGTCCTGGAGCTGATCGCCGCCGCGTTCGCCCGGCTCGCCCCACCGGCCGGGGCGACGTCCCCGGTCCCGGGGGCGCTCCCGGAACCGGTCCCGGCGGCGGTGGCCACCGTCGGCGCGCGGGCCGGGGAGCCGGGACTGCTGGAGGCCACCCGCCGGCTGGGCGTGCCCCTGCGGTCCCATCCGGCCGAGGCGCTGGCGGGGGTGGCCGGGGCCCGGCCCTCCGCCCGGGTGCTGGCGGCGGTGGGCACGCCGTCGGTCTCGGAGGCCGCCGCGCTGCTGACGGCCGGCCCGGGAGCGGTACTGCTGGTGCCCCGCCTGGTCTCGCCGGGCGGCCGGTGCACGGTGGCGTTGGCCGGTCCGGGGACATGAACGGGACGACGAAGGGCACGGGGAACGCGATGGACACCGGGATCGACGGGGCGGCACCGGGGACGGACCCCCGGTCGGAGGAGGAGCCGGACCTGCGGCACCACGGCGACGCCGAGGTGCGCGGGGAGGGCGCGGGTCTGGTCGATCTGGCGGTCAACGTCCGTACCGGCACACCGCCCGCCTGGCTGCGCGAGCGGCTGGCCGCCTCGCTCGCCGACCTGGCGGCCTATCCGGACGACACGGCGGCCCGCCGGGCGGTGGCCCGCCGGCACGGCCTGGCGCCCGACCGGGTGCTGCTGACGGCGGGGGCGGCCGAGGCGTTCGTGCTGTTGGCCCGGTTGGACGGGATTCGGCGGCCCGTGGTGGTGCACCCCCAGTTCACCGAACCGGAGGCGGCCCTGCGGGACGCCGGGCACCGCCCGGGGCGCCTGCTGCTGTCGGCGGCGAACGGCTTTCGCTGGGATCCCGCCTCGGTACCGGCGGAGGCCGACGCGGTGGTGATCGGCAACCCGACCAATCCCACCTCGGTGCTGCACCCGGCGGAGGCCATCGTCGCCGCGGCCCGCCCGGGCCGGCTGCTGGTGGTGGACGAGGCCTTCATCGACGCCGTGCCCGGCGAACGGGAATCCGTGGCGGGGCTGGTGGACGAGGTGCCGGGGCTGGTGGTGATCCGCAGCCTCACCAAGACCTGGGGGTTGGCGGGTCTGCGGATCGGTTACGTGCTGGCCGCCCCCGGCACGGTGCGCGAGTTGGAGCGGGGACGACCCCTGTGGCCGGTGGGGACGCCGGCCCTGGCGGCGGCCGAGGCGTGCTGCTCACCGGAGGCGTTGGCGGAGGCGGAGGCGGCGGCGCGGGAGACGGTGGAACGGCGGGACCTGCTGGTGTCGGTCCTGGCGGGGTTCGGGGAGCTGCGTGCGGCCACTCCGGCGCCCCGGGGCCCCTTCCTGCTGGTGGAGCACGCCCGGGCGGAGCGGGTGCGGGAGCGGCTGCGGGAGGAGGGGTTCGCGGTGCGGCGCGGCGACACCTTCCCCGGGTTGGGGCGGCGCTGGTTGCGGCTGGCGGTGCGCGACGCCGCCACCACGGAGGCGTTGCGCGGGGCCCTGGTGCGGATCGGGGTGACCTGAGAGGGGGGCGGCGCCCGGCAGGGG
>NZ_VKHS01000456.1 GCF_014141525.1 Streptomyces calidiresistens | reverse complement strand
GGACGCGCGTGCGCGAGAGGATGACGGCGAGGGCCGCGGCGAGGAGCACGGCGAAGAGCGAGGTGACGCTCACGCATGGCGGGGCTCCTGTTCATCGGTCGGGGGATGCTCGGCGGGCCGGGGCCCGGGGTTCGGGAGGGCACCGGTGTCCGGGCCGCCTCCCGGGACGCGCGTGCGCGAGAGGATGACGGCGAGGGCCGCGGCGAGGAGCACGGCGAAGAGCGCGACGCCGCGCACCGCCCCCGGGCCGTCGCCCGCACCGGCCCAGCACAGGGCGCCGAGAGCGGTACCGAGGGCGATCCCGAGTTGGCGCGCCAGATTGGTGGTACCCGCCGTCATCCCGTACCGGTGGGGCGGGGCGGCGTTCAGCGCGAGCACCTGGGCCTGGCCGTTGAGCAGGCCGAAGCCGAGGCCCAGGAGTGCGAGGCCCGCCACGATGCCGCCGGGGCCCGGGGCCGGGGCCGCCGCGGCCACCAGGAGGGCGCCGGGGATCAGGACGAGGGCCCCGGTGCGTGCGACCCGACGGGGCCCGAGCCGATCGGCCGCGTATCCGCCGACCGGGCCGGCCACGCCCATCGCGAGGGCCGGGGCGAGGAGTACCGCACCCGCCCGGCCGGGGGTGAGCCCCATGTCCTCCCGCAGGAGGAAAGGGGTCGTGAAGACCACGGCGAACACGGCCGGGTAGGCCAGGAGCAACGCCAGGTGCGGGCCGGCGACCCCCGGGCGGGTGAGGAGTTCGCGCACCGGCACGGACTCCGGGCGACGGGCCCACAGGACGATGGCGGGCACCACGAGAAGCGCCGCCGGCGCCCACCGCGGGCCGGCTTCGACGGCCAGGGTGGGGCCGAGCAGCAGGGCGAGGAGCCCCGTGCCGAGGACGGCGGCCTCGACGAGCGGGCCGGTGCCGGGAGCGGGAAGACGCCCCCCGGCGGGCAGGGCGCGGATCCCGAGGAGGACGATCGCCGCCACCACGGGGACGTTGAGATGGAAGATCCACGGCCATCCGACGGTTCCGGTCAACCACCCGCCGACCACCGGGCCGAGCACGGCACCGAGGGTGCCGAGGAGCACGAGGAGGCCGAAGGCCCGCCCCCGGCTCACCGGCCGGACGGCGGTGGTCACCAGAAGCGGGGCAAGGGCGAGAAGAACCACCGCGGCGCACCCCTGGAGGACCCGGAGCGCGATCAACACGCCGATGTGGGGGGAGAGCCCGCAGGCGACGCCGAGGACCCCGAAGGAAACGGCGGAGACGACCAGCGCCCGGCGCACGGGGGCGGTGTCCACCCATCGCCCCGCGCCGAGGCTCAGCGCGACGAGGGGGGCGAGGTAGCCGAGCACCACCCACTGGGCGATGGAGGGGCGGGTGGACAGTTCCTCGGTGATGACGGGAAGCGCGACGACGACCGCCGAGGCGTCCGCCTGCGCGAGGAGCACGGCCAGACCGGCGGCGGTGACGGTTCCCCAGCGGTCGCGGTGCGGGGCGTTGTCCATGGGGGTCCTCCGCGGTGGATCGGTACCCGACAGACAAGCGGAGAGTTCTCCGTTTGATGGGATCGACGATAAGCGGAGACTTCTCCGTTTCGCAAGGCGATTCCCTCCCCGCCGGGCCGGGGAGGGCTATGCTCGGCCCGTGTCCGCCGCACCCCCCGAACGCGCCGACGCCGCGCGCAACCGTCGCCGCATCCTCGACGCCGCGGCCCGACTGCTCGCCGAACGGGGCCCCACGGGCCTGGCGCCGGACGCCGTCGCCCGCGAGGCGAACGTGGGGGTCGGCACCGTCTACCGCCGGTTCGGCGACCGCGCGGGCCTGGTCTTCGCCCTGCTGGAGGACCGGGACGCCCGTTTCCGCGCCGGCTTCGACGCGACGCGGACGGCGGGCGGCGGAAAGGGGACCGACGGTGATCCCCGGACCCGGCTCCGGGAGTTCCTGCACGCGTTGGTGGACCTCGTGGTGGACCACCTGGACCTGCTGCTGGTCGCCGAGAGCGCCTCCCCCGAGGCCCGGTACGCCGGCCGCCCCTACCGGGAGCAACACGCCCGGATCCGCGAGTTGATCACCGCGATCGCCCCCGACGCGGACGCCGAGTACCTCGCCGACGCGCTGCTGGCCACCCTCGCCCCCGGTCTCGTCGCCCATCGGGTCCGCGAACGGGGCTTCGACCCCTCGCGACTGAAGGCCGGGCTCGACACGCTGGTGGGGGGCATCGCGGCCGGCGTCACCCCCGACCGGGAGCCGCCGGGCCCGCCGTAGGGTGGCCGCCATGGTGACACTCGAGCGGCTGCGCGCCGATCACGCGGCGGCGGTTATCGCCTTCGAGTGGGAGAACCGCGAGTGGTTCGCCCGCTCGATACCCGATCGCGGTGACGCCTGGTTCGCGGAATTCCACGAGCGGCACCGCGCCCTGCTCGCCGAGCAGGAGGCCGGCCTGCACCATCTGCACGTCCTCGTGGAGGACGACGGGCGGGTGATCGGCCGGGTCAACCTCGTGGACGTCGCGGGCCCGGCGGGTGGTACCGCCGAACTCGGCTACCGGATCGCCGAGGCGGCCGGCGGCCGGGGCGTCGCGACGACGGCGGTCACCGAGGTGTGCCGGCGGGCCGCCGAGGTGTACGGGCTGTCCGCGCTCACCGCCGTCACCACCCTCGACAACCCGGCCTCCCGCGCCGTCCTCGCCCGCACCGGCTTCGTCCCGGTCGGTGACATCGACCTCGACGGCCGGCCGGGAACCCGGTACCACCGCCCGCTCACCCCCGGGACCGACCCCCGGGCGATGCCGGCTCACGCCTCCGGGTCGCGGTCCGAACCGGGCCAGAGATAGGGCAGGTCGTCGGGGGTGTCGGGGAACAGCGGACCGTAGAACCCCGGGTCCTTGCGCAGCAGCGCCGAGCGGTGCGCCCGGTGGAACTCCTCCTCCCCCAGCCACGGCGGCAGCTCCCCCGCCCGGGCCAGCTCCGCCTGGTCGCGCACCTCCGCCACCGGCCGAGCGGCGCCGAGGTCGGTGACGAGGGTGAGCGCGCAGGTGTCCTTCCGGCCGCCGGCCACCCAGGTCCGGCACATCTCCAGCCCGTACCGGACCAGCGCCTCCTCGTACCCGCGCCACATCCGCACCGCCGGGTGCCGGCGCCACCCGTAGCCGGGCACGGTCAACGCCCGCAGGACCTGGATCGTCTCCACCCGCTGCTTGCCCAGCCGCCGCTGGTCCAGCAGGGCGGCCGAGGCGGCGAAGTCCGGGACGGGGAGGAAGGTCTGCACGGGGCACGATTCTCCCGGCGCGCCGGCCGTCCCGCCCGTCGGCGGCCCCCACCGGGACGACGGCCGGCGCCATGGGGGCAAGGCGGGGACACCTCCCGATGCGGACCGCCCCTCGGGGATCCGGAACCACCCCCCGGCTCGCCCCGGCGCCGCCCACCTCCGACGGGGCCCCTTCCACCGGTGGGTCCCGACCCTCCTCGGTCGTGGCCGCCCCCTCGTTGTCGGTGGTCCGGTCCACAATGCCGATCATGACTTCTCGTGTCGAAGAGAGCTTGTTCTCCGGAGTGGGCCGTGTGGTGGTCCTGGTCGACGACCCCGACGCGGCCCTGGCCTTCTACCGCGACGTTCTCGGTTTCCGCGTCCTGTACGACCGGACGGCGGACGGATATCGCTTCCTGCACATCGGGATCCCCGGCCAGGACGGCGTCGGGGTGTGGCTCATGCCGGCCACCGGCGACCGGGAACGCGAATTGGTCGGCCGGCAGTGCGGCGACCAACCCCTGCTCGTGCTGTACACCTCCGACCTGGACCCGGTCCGCGAGCGCCTGCGCGAACACGGGGTGCGGGTGTGGAACGAACGGGAGGATGCCGACGGCGGGTCCCTGCACCTGGCGGACCCGTACGGGAACGTGATCGTCGCGACGCGGCTCCGTGGGGCGGAACGCCGGTGACGTGCCCGCCACTTCGTCGACGGCTGCCGTGCCCGTCCACCGCCGGTGGCGAGGGCCCGGCGCGGCGCCGGACACGGAGGTGGTCGTCTTCCCCGGGCGGCGAACCGATCACCGCCTACGATGGGTGACGGTACCGGGCGAATCCCGGAGACGGATGCGACGAACGGGGGCGCGGTACGCATGCGGGCATACGTCGGGGCGGTCGTCACCGCCACCGTGACGGCCCTGCTCCTCACGGCCTGCACGGGGGACGCGTCCGAGCCGGACGGGGAGGGGAACGGCGCCGGGAACGCGGCCCCGGACTCCGGCGAGGTGACGGAACTGTCGCCAGCCGGCGGAACGGAGACCGCCACCTGGACCGATGCCGGCCGGCGGGCCCATCCCGTCGAGATCACTCCCGTCGCGCTGACCCGGGGCGACCCGGCCGACCTGGCGGACGCGGAACTCGACGACCAGCGCGCGGACATGATCCCCCATTACCTGACCTTCGAGGTCACGGCCACCGAGGGTCCCGTGGAGGCCCCCCGGGTCGAGGGGGGTTTCGCCCTGGTGCGCACGGACGGCCGGCGTGCCGACGCCCTGGAGTTGCCGACCTTCGGCGGTGACACCTCCCCCTACCCGCCCGCCTGCGACC
>NZ_VKHS01000455.1 GCF_014141525.1 Streptomyces calidiresistens | reverse complement strand
AGAGACAGGCACACGGCTCCCCCCGGCCCCGGGGAACACGCCCGACACGCCCGACACGACATCGTGGACGAAATCCCTCGGATTCCCCCTCACTCCGGTGGCCACGCGGCCCCCGGCGCGGGCGCCGGTTCACGGCGGGCGCACGGACGCGCTCCGGGGCGCGTGCGTGGCACCGGCGTGACAGCCGTGAATCCGGCGGATGTTCCGCCGATCAACGGGCCCACCGCGGGTTTCCCGAGACGACACAATCCGGTCACACGGGTTCCGATTGCCCCTCCCCCGGGTGCGGGCAGGATTGTTCCCATCACCCGCTGAAGGCAGTACGCGTGTCCGATGCTTCCACCCAGCCGAGTGAACGCGCCCGGGAGCCGCCATGCCCAGACCCCACCCGACTCCCCCAAACCAGATAAAAAAGACAAAGCACCCCATGTTCGGCGCCACTTCCCCACCGTCCCCGGGCGCCGAGGCCGCAACCCCCGCTACTCCACCAGGTGATCACCACATGATCGGTCGCATTCCCGTCCTCGATGTCCAGCCCTTGATCGAATGCGGGCGCCGCCCGGTCAAGGCCGTTCCCGGTGAGACCTTCACGGTCACCGCGACCGTCTTCCGGGAGGGTCACGACGCGCTGGGCGCGAACGTCGTGCTCCGTGACCCGGCCGGCCGCCCCGGCCCCTGGACCCCGATGCGCGAACTCGCCCCCGGCACCGACCGCTGGGGAGCGGAGGTCACCCCGGACGCCGAGGGCCGCTGGACCTACGCCGTCGAGGCCTGGGGCGATCCCATCGCGACCTGGCTGCACGTCGCCGAGATCAAGATCCCCGCCGGGCAGGACGTGGAACTCGTCCTCGCCGAGGGCGCCGCGCTGCTGCGTCGGGCCGCCTCCGGCGTGCCGAAGGAGGGCGGGGGACGGGACGTGGTGCGCGCCGCCGCCGCGACGGTCAAGGACACCTCCCTGTCGGTGGAGGAGCGCTGGGCCGCCGCCCGCGCCCCCGAGGTCACCGCGCTGCTCACCCGCCACCCGCTGCGCGAACTGGTCAGCTCCTCACGACCCGCCCCGCTGCTGGTGGAGCGCGAACGGGCGCTGTTCGGTTCCTGGTACGAGTTCTTCCCCCGCTCCGAGGGGGCCCGGGTCGAGCCCGACTCCGCGCCGGTGTCCGGCACCTTCCGCACCGCCGCCGAACGCCTGCCGGCCATCGCCGACATGGGCTTCGACGTGGTCTACCTGCCGCCGATCCACCCGATCGGGACCAGCTTCCGCAAGGGCCCGAACAACACCCTGACCCCCGGTCCCGACGATGTCGGCAGCCCGTGGGCGATCGGCTCCCCCGAGGGCGGCCACGACGCCGTCCACCCCGACCTGGGCACCATCGAGGACTTCGACGCCTTCGTGGAGCGGGCCCGCGAACTGGGGATGGAGATCGCCCTGGACTTCGCCCTCCAGTGCAGCCCCGACCACCCCTGGGTCAAGGAGCATCCGGAATGGTTCCGCTCCCGACCCGACGGCTCCATCGCCTACGCCGAGAACCCGCCCAAGAAGTACCAGGACATCTACCCGATCGCCTTCGAGGCCGACATGCGCGGCCTGGTCTCCGAGACGGTGCGGCTGCTGCGCCACTGGATGGCGCACGGCGTGCGGATCTTCCGGGTGGACAACCCCCACACCAAGCCCGTGGTGTTCTGGGAGAAGGTGATCGCGGAGATCAACCGCACCGACCCCGACGTGATCTTCCTCGCCGAGGCCTTCACCCGGCCGGCGATGATGCACACCCTGGCCCGGATCGGCTTCCAGCAGTCCTACACCTACTTCACCTGGCGCAACGACAAGGCGGAGCTGACCGAGTACCTCGGCGAGCTGAGCGGCGACGCGGCCTCCTACATGCGGCCGAACTTCTTCGTGAACACCCCGGACATCCTGCACGCCTACCTGCAGCACGGCGGCCGTACCGCCTTCGAGACGCGGGCCGTCCTGGCCGCGACCCTCTCCCCCACCTGGGGCGTGTACTCCGGGTACGAGCTGTGCGAGAACGTGCCCGTGCGGCCGGGCAGCGAGGAGTACCTGGACTCCGAGAAGTACCAGTTGCGTCCCCGTGACTGGGCCGCCGCCGAGGCGGCCGGTGCCACGATCACCCCCCTGATCACCCGACTGAACCGACTGCGGCGGGAGCACCCGGCACTGCGCCGACTGCGCAACCTGCGCTTCCACCACGTCGACAACGAGCACGTGATCGCCTACTCCAAGCGCCTGCCCGCCGGTGGGCCGGGAGCCCCCGGGGGCGACACCGTGCTCGTGGTGGTGAACCTCGATCCCCACCACACCCACGAGGCCACCGTGTCGTTGAACACGGCGGAACTCGGCCTCGCGACCGCCGACGGCGGCGCCGCCGAGCCCTTCCCGGTGACCGATCTGCTCACCGGGGAGACCTACCACTGGGGCAGGGACAACTATGTGCGGCTCGGGCCGGAGCGGGCGGACGCGCTCGCTCCCTCGGCGCACATCTTCGCCCTGCGACCGTCCTCGGAGACCGGAGGGTCACCCAACCATGAGCGTCAATGAGCCGGTCCTCGACACGTTCGAGGACACGCCCGCCCGAGATCGCGACCCCGAGTGGTTCAAGCGCGCGGTCTTCTACGAAGTCCTCGTACGGTCCTTCCGGGACAGCAACGGGGACGGAATCGGCGACCTGAAGGGCCTCACGTCCAAGCTGGACTACCTCCAGTGGCTGGGCATCGACTGTCTGTGGCTGCCCCCCTTCTTCCAATCGCCCCTGCGGGACGGCGGCTACGACGTCTCCGACTACACCGCGGTGCTCCCGGAGTTCGGCGATCTCGCCGACTTCGTGGAGTTCGTGGACGCCGCACACCAGCGCGGCATCCGGGTCATCATCGACTTCGTCATGAACCACACCAGCGACCAGCACCGGTGGTTCCAGGAGTCCCGGCGGGATCCCGACGGGCCGTACGGCGACTACTACGTGTGGGCCGACGACGACAAGAAGTACGGCGACGCGCGGATCATCTTCGTGGACACGGAGAGCTCCAACTGGGCCTTCGACCCGGTGCGCAAGCAGTACTACTTCCACCGGTTCTTCTCGCACCAACCGGATCTCAACTACGAGAACCCGATGGTGCAGGAGGAGATCCTCTCGGCCCTGAAGTTCTGGCTGGACCTGGGGATCGACGGCTTCCGGCTGGACGCCGTGCCCTACCTGTACGCGGAGGAGGGCACCAACTGCGAGAACCTCCCCGCCACGCACGAGTTCCTCAAGCGGGTGCGCGCCGAGATCGACGCCCACTACCCGGACACCGTCCTGCTGGCGGAGGCCAACCAGTGGCCGGAGGACGTGGTCGACTACTTCGGCGACTACTCGGCCGGGGGCGACGAGTGCCACATGGCGTTCCACTTCCCGGTGATGCCGAGGATCTTCATGGCCGTCCGGCGGGAATCCCGCTACCCGGTCTCGGAAATCCTGGCCAAGACCCCGCCGATCCCCTCCGGCTGCCAGTGGGGGATCTTCCTGCGCAACCACGACGAGCTGACCCTGGAGATGGTCACCGACGAGGAGCGCGACTACATGTACGCGGAGTACGCCAAGGACCCGCGGATGCGCGCCAACATCGGCATCCGGCGCCGTCTGGCGACCCTGCTGGACAACGACCGCAACCAGATCGAGCTGTTCACCGCGCTGCTGCTGTCGCTGCCCGGCTCGCCGATCCTCTACTACGGGGACGAGATCGGCATGGGCGACAACATCTGGCTCGGTGACCGGGACGCGGTGCGCACCCCGATGCAGTGGACCCCGGACCGCAATGCCGGTTTCTCCACCTGCGACCCGGGGCGGCTGTACCTGCCGACGATCATGGACCCCGTCCACGGCTACCAGGTGACCAACGTGGAGGCGGCGATGAGCTCGCCCTCCTCGTTGCTGCACTGGACCCGCCGGATGGTGGAGATCCGCAAGCAGAATCCGGCCTTCGGGCTGGGCACCTACACGGAGTTGGAGTCCTCCAACCCCGCCGTGCTCGCCTTCATGCGGGAGCACGGGGACGACCTGGTGCTGTGCGTGCACAACTTCTCGCGGTTCTCGCAGCCCACGGAGCTGGACCTGCGCTCCTGGGAGGGCCGGTTCCCCGTGGAACTGATCGGTGGGGTGCAGTTCCCCCGGATCGGGGAGTGGCCGTACCTGCTGACCCTGGCGGGTCACGGCTTCTACTGGTTCCGCCTGCGCCAGGGGACGCCGGGCGGGGTCGGCGACCCGGCCGCGGCGCTCGCCGCCGAGCGGGACGAGGGCGGACGGCGGGCCGCGGAGCGGGCGGACGCCCGCACACCGGGGAGCTGAGACCCCCGCACCGAACGGCGCCGGCACCGGTCGGGTCGCGTGCGACCGGGCCGGTGCCGGTCCGTGAACGACCGGCGCCCGGAGCGGGGCGGGTGCCGGCGGCCGGGGCGTCCCCGGGCTTAACCGAGGTGTCATCAAGACGTTCCCACCGGTGTCCCGACCCGGGACAGCATGCGGGGACGCCGACCCCGTGCCGGGCCCCGGGGGACGGGCGGGCTC
>NZ_VKHS01000454.1 GCF_014141525.1 Streptomyces calidiresistens | reverse complement strand
GGCGGCGGGGCGCCGCGGCGCGCCCGGAGGGGTGCGGGGTCACGCGGATCGCCGCTCCTCGATCATCGCGACCACCCGCTCCACGACCTGCTCCAGGGTCAGGTCACCGGTGTCCAGTTCCACCGCGTCGCCGGCACGGGCCAGCGGCGACGCGGTCCGGGAGGAGTCGGCGGTGTCGCGGCGCACCAGGTCGGCACGGGTGGCGGCCAGTCGGGCGGCGTCCTGCGGGCCGCCGAGCTCACCGCTGCGGCGGGCCGCCCGCACCTCCGGGGCGGCGGTCAGGAAGATCTTCAGGTCCGCGTCCGGCAGCACGGTGGTGCCGATGTCCCGCCCCTCGACGACGATGCCGGGCCCCGAGGCCGCCGCCCCTTCGGCGATCGACCGCTGCAGCCCGGTGATGCGGGCGCGGATCTCCGGAACGGCGCTCACCGCGCTGACCGCCCCGGTGACCTCGGCGCCGCGGATGGGGGCGGAGACATCGGTGCCGTCCACGGTGATGGTCGGGGCCAGCGGGTCGGTGCCGGAGACGATCTCCGGCTTCTCCGCGGCGGCGGCCACCGCGGCGGTGTCGGCCGGGTCGATGCCCTGCCGGAGCATCCACCAGGTGATGGCGCGGTACTGGGCGCCGGTGTCGAGGTAGGCCATGCCCAGCCGGGCCGCGACCCCCTTGGAGGTGCTGGACTTGCCCGTGCCGGAGGGCCCGTCGATGGCGACGACAACGGGGGTGGGAGCAGACACGGTGGTGCGCACCTCTCTCGGCGACTGTTCGGTGGACCCCCGGGGGCCCGGTCGGTCTCGGCTGCCCCGACGGAGGTCCGTCGGGGATGGTGGTCGGCCGCGATCGGCCACCGGGACGGCGGAGGCCGACCCGGACGGGACGCGGAACGCGCGGGCGGTGGGCGCCCGGCGCACCGGGCCGGCGACGCGCCGACACCCCGGCCAAGCCTATCGGCTCCGCCGGCGCCCCCCGCGCCCCCGGTGTCGCGGCCGGATCAGTGCCGGATGGACCAGCCCCGCTCCCGCAGGGCCGCCGACAGGACGGGGGCGGCGACCGGATCCACCATGAGCTGCACCAGGCCGGCCTGCCGGCCGGTGGCGTGCTCGATGCGGACGTCCTCGATGTTGACCCCGGCCCGACCGGCGTCGGCGAAGATGCGGGCCAACTCCCCCGGGGTGTCGGAGATCAGCACGGCCACCGTCTCGTACTCGGCGGGGGCGGCACCGTGCTTGCCGGGCACCCGCTCCCGACCGGCGTTGCCGCGGCGCAGCACGTTCTCGATCCCGGCGGAGCCCGCGACGCGCTTGGCGTCGTCCGCCGACTCCATGGCCCGCAGGGCGCGGACCGTCCCGTCGAGGTCGGCGGCGAGGGCTTCGAGCACGTCGGCGACCGGCCCCGGGTTGGCCGACAGGATCTCGAGCCACATCCGGGGTTCGGAGGCGGCGATCCGGGTGACGTCCCGGATGCCCTGACCGCACAGCCGCACCGCGGCGTCGTCGGCGTCCTCGAGGCGGGCGGCGACCAGGCTGGAGAGCAACTGGGGGGTGTGGGAGACCAGGGCGACCGCCCGGTCGTGCGCGTCGGCCTCCATCACCACCGGCACCGCCCGGCACGCGGAGACCAGTTCCAGCGCGAGGTTGAGCACCTCGGTGTCCGTCCCCGGGGTGGGGGTCAGCACCCAGGGCCGTCCCTCGAAGAGGGCCTCGTCGGCGGCGAGCGGCCCGGAACGCTCCCGGCCAGCCATCGGGTGGCTGCCCAGGTAGCGGGACAGGTCGCCGCCCAGTTCGACCAGTTCGCGGCGGGGGCGCTCCTTGACGCTGCCCACGTCCAGACAGGCGCGGGCCCCGCCCTCCCGCTGGAGGCGGAGCACGGTGGGGGCGATGTGGGCGGGGGGCACCGCGACCACCGCCAGGTCCACCGGGCCGTCGGGCGGCTCGTCGGTACCCGCCCCGAGCGCCGCGGCGGTGCGCGGACGGTCGGGGTCGGTGTCCTGCAGGTGCACCCGCACCCCCCGGGCGGAGAGCGCGAGGGCGACCGAGGTGCCGATCAGCCCGGTGCCGATCACGAGGGCGGTTCGCATCGTCACAGGGTAGTGGGCCGGCGGGGCGGCGGGCACCTCCCGCCGCCCCGGGGCGCCCCCGGCGAACCGGCGGGACGCCGGCTCAGAGGCCGACCTCGCGCATCAGCTGTCCGACCTCGGTGTTGGTGAGCCGGCGCAGCCAGCCGGACTTCTGGTCGCCGAGGGCGATCGGACCGAAGCGGGTGCGCACCAGCCGGTCCACCGGGAAGCCCGCCTCCGCGAGCATGCGGCGCACGATGTGCTTGCGCCCCTCGTGCAGCGCCACCTCCACGAGGTAGTTGCGGCCGTGGTTCTCCACCACGCGGAAGCTGTCCGCGCGGGCGAAGCCGTCCTCCAGCCGCACGCCCTCCTTCAACCGACGGCCGAGGTCCCGGGGGAGCGGGCCCTCGATGGCCGCCAGGTAGGTCTTCACCACGCCGTAGCGGGGGTGGGTCAGCCGGTGGGCCAGCTCGCCGTGGTTGGTGAGTAGGATCAGCCCCTCGGTCTCGGTGTCCAGCCGACCGACGTGGAAGAGCCGGGTCTCCCGGTTCTGCACGTAGTCGCCCAGGCACTGCCGGCCCTCGGGGTCGTCCATCGAGGAGACCACGCCGGCGGGCTTGTTCAGCGCGAAGAACAGGTGGGCCTGGCCGGTCACGGTCAGGCCGTCCACCTTGATCTCGTCGCGGTCGGGGTCCACCCGCACGCCCTGCTCCACCACGACGCGGCCGTTGACCTCCACCCGGCCCTGGTCGATCAGTTCCTCGCAGGCCCGGCGGGAGCCCATGCCGGCGCGGGCGAGGACCTTCTGGAGACGCTCGCCCTCGGCGTCGGCGGCACGGGGCGCGGCGGGGCGCCCGGCGTACCGCTCGCGGTTGCGCTCCTCGATGCGGGCCTCGTACTCGCGGGGACGTGCCGGACGGTCCCCGCCCCGCCGACCCGCCGCGCCGCCGGAGCGTCCTCCCGAGCCGCCGGCACCGCGTCCACCGCCCCCACCGCCGGAGCCGGTGCCGGCTCCGGTGCGGGGGTGCCGCCGCTCCTCCGGGCGGGGTCGGCCGCCCCGGGGTTGGTTGCGGCCGGCACCCCCCGAGCCCCGCTTGTTCCGATCACCGTTCCGGTCGTTGCTGCGCATCAGTCATCCGTCGTCTCGTGTGGGCCCCCGTGGGGCCTCGGACCGCCGGGACCGGTACCGGACGGTGGGGGCGCGACCGGCGGCCCCGCCGGGTCCGTGGTCCCGGGGTCGCCGTCCGCTCCCCCACCGTCCGGGGTGTCCGTCCCGACGGTGTCGGTCTCGTACTCGCCCCCGATCCCGGGATCCCGCTCGTCCGCGCCCCGGCCGGTGGGCCGGGGGGCGTCGGTTCCGGTTCCGGGGCGGTGCCCGGTACCGGCTCCGGAAACGATGTCGATGTCGGGGTCGGGGGGCGACGCGACCGCCTCCGGGCTCTCGCCCTCGACCGCGTCCACCTCCGGCAGGAGGGGCGCGAGCGGCGGCAACTCGTCCAGGTCCCGCATGCCCATGCGTTCCAGGAAGTAGTGCGTCGTCCGGTACAGGATCGCACCTGTTTCGGGTTCGGTGCCCGCCTCCTCGACCAGACCGCGTTGCAGGAGGGTCCGCATCACCCCGTCGCAGTTGACCCCGCGCACGGCGGAGACCCGGGAGCGACTGACCGGCTGTCGGTAGGCGATCACGGCGAGTGTCTCCAGCGCGGCCCGGGTGAGGCGGGCCGTCCGGCCGCCGAGGACGAAGCGCTCCACCGCGCTGTCGTAGCCGGGCCGGGTGTAGAACCGCCAGCCGCCGGCCACCTCCCGCAGTTCGAAGCCGCGGCCCTGGCGGTCGTACTCGGCCGCGAGTTCGCGGAGCGCGCCGACCACGACGCGTCGGGGGCGTTCGAGGACGGCCGCGAGCTGCTGGGCGGAGGCGGGTTCGTCGACCACCATGAGCACCGCCTCCAGGGCGGGACGCAGTTCGAGGTCGCCCGGGGCCGGTGAGGGGGCGGACGGCTCCCCCGGGTGTTCGGGAACGCCGGAACCGTCGGGGACGGGGGGAAAGGTTGCAGGTGCCACGGGAACCTCACGGGTGGATGCCGAAGGGGTGCCGGGGTGGTCGGCGCGCGGAAGGGAACGACAACCCCGAAGAACTCGAAGAACCCGAAGCACCCGAAGGTGTCGGGGGATCGAGGGGTTCGGATGGATCGAGGGCTTCGGGTGGGGGATCAGTCGGCACCGGTCGCTCCCGGCTCGGGCGGCGCGACCGGGCGGTCGAACTCGTCGCTCACGGTCGGCTCGCGTTCGTGGCCGGTCCACCGCACGGTGAGGGGGCCCAGTGCCTCGTCCTGGTCCAGGGCGACCACGCGGTCCCGGTACAGCTCGAGGAGGGCGAGGAATCGGGCGACCGTGCGCGGCCGGCAGCGCACCGCCAGCTCCAGCAGGATCTTGTAGCCGAGCGGCTTGAGCGCCTCGGCGGTGACGATCTCCCGCCGGATCGCGAAGAATCCGCTCATCGGATCGCTCACC
>NZ_VKHS01000453.1 GCF_014141525.1 Streptomyces calidiresistens | reverse complement strand
AGATGTCTATAAGAGACAGGCCCTCCCCCAAGCCTGGCAGCCGATCACCCGTACCGTCCACGGAATGTCTTCGTACGCCTACTTTCCGTACTCGGTCGGGTGGTTCGGGGTGCCGTTGCCGACCGGCACTCTCATCGGAGTGCTCCGGCGGGTTCCTTCGCGGCTTCCCGAGCAGCCGGCACGTGTTGTCACGGAGGCAACCGGAGGGTGGGCACCGGACGGTGCGGGGGTTCGCTTCTTCCGTACGGAGGGCACGGCGAGGGCCCGTGGCAGGCAGGCCCTCGGAAACCCGGATGCCGCCGGGGCGTGGCGCTCGTGGGCTCCGGGCGAGGGGGTTCGATGGAGATCACGGTGCAGTGGGTCAAGACGTCTTGGACCAAGCGGTCCCGGAGTGGGGAGGCCGCCGCCCGCAGGAATGCCGTCCCGGTCGGCTTCGCGTTGCCCCGGCTGCCTCCCGGAGTCGCCCACGTCGTCCGGAGGTCCGAGGACGACGGGTTCGAGCCGCGTTCGGAGCAGAAGGAACTCCGCGAGATCGGTGTCCGCCTTCGGGAGGAGGGTGACCGACTCCGGGTGTTCGCCCGGGTGGAGCCGTTGTTCGGGTTGCCGCCCAGGCCGCGCAGGCCACCGGCTGTTCGGTTGCTTCCCGGCCAGTGGGTTCGGTGGCAGTTGAACTACCGCTTCAGCAGCATGGCGGGAATACGGGACTGGTCGTACTGGCTCGACACCTTCAACGTCGCTTACGGGCCCGTTGACGGGGAGGTCTTCCTCTCGGAACCCGGGGTGATCGCCGATGAGCGCGGTCCGGTTCGGTAGAGCGCGGCAACGGAGCGGTCGGCCGGGGAGGCATCGCCGTGGAGAAGCCCGGAGCGGCCGGGGTGTCCGGCGAAGCCCGCCTTCCGACATCGGCCCCCCATCCCTCGGCCCGGGCGACGGCACCGGCACCGGCACCGGCACCGGCGTGTCGACTGCCCCAAGAGGCAGGGGGCGTGCCCCGATGCATCTCGGCCCGAAAGGTGTTGTGCGGTGGCTTCCGAGGGACTTCTCTCGACACACCTTCGGCGGCGCCGCCATCCGGGGAGCGATCGGTGCACGCGCGCGACGAACCGGGAACAAGCCGTGGAAAGGCCTCCGAGGGGCTCCGAAGCTCCCGCAGGAGCGGACAGTCGGCCTCCCGCGAAGCACAACGCGACTGATCGTCTCGGCACTGACGGTCAGCAGTGCCACCAAGAGGTCACCGGGTCCGGACCGCGACCCCGAACACCACTCTCCCACCGCCACCGAAGCCTGTCGGCGACTTCGCGTTCCCAGCGCCTGCGGCAAGCACCGGAACCGGCACCGTTCGAATCCCGATCCGGGCAAACGCGCGGCCCGGGATTGAGAGCAGACACATGAGGGCCGATGCGACGTGCGCTTTTGCCCCTGTGACCGCCCACTGCGCCCGCGACATTGCCCGGCCGGCCCTTCCCGCGCCGCGGCCCACACGGGTAATGCTGAGGGGGAGAGAACACGAGAGGGAAGAGCCTTGCGCGCACACGAGGAACGAACCGACAAGGCCGCCGGCCGGCAAAGTGCCCGCGGGGCGCCGCTGTCGTCCACGCGTGCCGAGAGGATGCTGGCGTTGCAGCGTGCGGCGGGTAACGCGGCGGTGGCCCAGGCCATCGAGAGGGAGCGGCAGGAGGGCGACCCGGGACACGACCGGGACCAGGAGCCCGCCGCTCAGCGGGCGTTGGTGGACGCCGCCGTGTCCTCTCCCGCTCAGCCCCTGCCGTCTGATCTGCGTGAGAAGTCGGAGCGGGCGCTGAACATGGACCTGGGTCATGTGCGGGTGCACACCGGTCCGGTCGCGCAGCGTTCGGCGGCGGCGATCGGGGCTCTTGCGTACACCATGGGGGAGCACATCGTCACCACGCCGCAGGGCATGACCGACCGTGTGATGGGCGAGGAGGTCGGCCATGTGTGGCAGCAGGCCCATGGGCCGGTGCCGGGGACCGACAACGGGGCCGGGCTGAAGGTATCCAGCCCGAGCGACCCGGCCGAGAAGGCCGCCGAGAGCTTCGGCAGGGACATGGCCCGGGCATCCGCCACGAGCCTGCCGGCGCCTCCCGTGTTCGCCGGACACGGCGGCGCGGCGCCCGGCAGCCCCGTACAACGGGCATCCGAACAGGACGGTTCGGCGCCCGGCAGTCCCGGGCAACCCGGGTCCGCGCAGGACACCAGCGGCCGGCAAGACCAGGACGAAGCGCTGCGCAACGCGAAAACCCCGCAGGAGATGGTCGCGGCTCTGGTGGCGTCCGGGCATTCACAGGCAGATGCCTGGGAATTGATGCAATACATGACTGAGCAGCAGTTCCGCCCCGCTGAGGGACAGCAGCCGTTCAACATGCTCGACAGCATCAAGAACGCCGGGTCGCAACGACTTCCGCCCGTGCGGATGAAGCAGGCGGAGGCGGCAGGCCTGCTGAGCAAGAAGTGGACCATCCGCCACTACACCGGCAAGGATCCCAACACTCCGCCATCTTTTGATGAGATCGCGTCGACGTACGACAACGCGCTCGCCGGACGGCTGGGGGAGCACACCAACGTCGCCGACTGGCGCTCGCTGGGCAACATCAAGTTCACGTTCTACCTGGTCTCCATCGATGGCCAGGTGCCTCATCGCAATTGGCTGAACGACACGCACTGGTACGCCGAGTGGGATCTCGACGAGATCGAGAACTGCTGGGTCTCCCCCGACCTGCTGGAGACGATGAACAAGAGCATGGACGCGGACGAGGCGCGCCAGGCGATGGCAAAGGTCAAGGCGTTCCGTGGCTCCGGCAGTGCCCTGAAGAAACTGCTGGCGGTCAGCGTGTTCGGAGCGGGGAACGAGCCGGCGGGGGCACTGGACACCGCGATCGGTGGCAGCTTCGAACTGAAGGTGCCGGGCGGGCTGCCCGTGAAGGAGTGGAAGAGGAAGTAACCGCAGCAGCCCCGAGGAGGCACGCGCGGCGCGCCGGTCGTGAGCGCAGACGGTCGTGCCCTCGGTCTGCCGGCCGGGCGTTCGCGGGGCCGTGGTCGTGCCACGGCCCCGGAGCGGCGTCGCCGCGACTCGTACGGGCCCGCCGCGCGGCGTTCCGCCGAGGAGTTCGGCGCGCGTGCCTACACCACCAGCCATGCCGGCCGTCAGCACATCGTCCTCGGAGCGGGAGCCGACGACCCGCACACCATGTATCACGAGCTGAAACATGCCCAGCAACAGCGGAACGGGCCGGTGGAGGGCACCGAGACCGCCGGCGGGGTCAAGCTCTCCGACCCGGGTGACCGCCACGAGCGGGAGGCGGAGGCCGCCGCGCGCCGCATCTCGCGGATGACCGACCTTCCCCGGGACGAGTGAGTCCGGGCCGATGGGAGCCGACCGGCGCCGGTGCCCCGGCGACGGGTGTCGTCCGTCGCGGGGGCACCGGGGTCACATGGCGGTGTCGCCGATGACGAGGCGGCCGGCCTTGCGGTACTCGCGGCGTGCCCCGGTGAGCAGGTCGTCGGTGGTGACGGGGGTGCCGCGGCCGGCCGCCGCGTAGGCGGCGGTCATGACGGCGCTGCGGATGGCGCCGCCGGAGAGTTCGAAGCCGCGGGCGCACGGGGTGGGGTCGAGGTCGTCGGCGCACGGGACGTGGACCAGGCTGTGTCGCCACAGCGCGAGCCGTTGTTCCTCGTCGGGGAAGGGGAAGTGGACGACGAGGTCGAGGCGGCGGGTGAAGGCGTCGTCGATGTTGGACCGCAGGTTGGTGGTGAGCAGGGCGATGCCGTTGAAGGCCTCCAGGCGCTGGAGGAGGTAGGCGCTCTCCAGGTTGGCGTAGCGGTCGTGGGAGTCCTTGACCTCGGAGCGCTTGCCGAAGACGGCGTCGGCCTCGTCGAAGAGGAGGACGGCGTCGGTGCGGTCCGCCTCGGTGAAGACGCGTTCGAGGTTCTTCTCGGTCTCGCCGACGTACTTGTCGACCACGGACGACAGTTGGATGACGTACAGGTCGAGGCCGAGGTCGGCGGCGACGACCTCGGCGGAGAGCGTCTTGCCGGTGCCGGACTCGCCGGCGAACATGGCCAGGACGCCGCGCCCGCGTCCGCCGCCGGCGCTGAGCCGCCAGTCGCCCAGGACCTGTTCGCGGTGGCGGGCGCGGCGGGCGAGTTCGTGGAGGTGCTCGCGGGTGTCCTCGGGGAGGACGAGGTCGTCCCAGCCGACGGCCGGGGTGATGCGGCGGGCGTGCCGCTCCAGGCCGGAGGCGGATTGTCCGCGCGCCGCCCGGCGGATGTGGTCGGCGGTGGGCGGGGTGCCGTCGAGGGCGGCGAACCGCAGGGCGGAGCGGGCGGCCCGGTGGACGCGGTCGCCGGTCAGCCGGTAGGGGGCGACGGTGGTGGCGAGGTCGAAGCCGGGGTCCTCCCCGGGCTCCAGGCCGAGGGCGTCCGCCCACAGCCGGGTCCGGTTCGACCGGGGCGACTCCGGGGCGTCCAGGACCAGGGGGTCGGGGTCGCACCACTGCGGGTCGTAGGCGGTGGGGCCGGTGAGGACGACGGGGGTGTCCCCCGGGTCGAGGGAGCGGAGC
>NZ_VKHS01000452.1 GCF_014141525.1 Streptomyces calidiresistens | reverse complement strand
GTCCAGCACACCATGGTGGACACCGGGCTGCTGGACTGGGCCGGGGTCGCGGAGCGGATGTCCCACCGGCCCGCACGACCAGGAAGGCGCACGATGACGACCTCCCTCCCCTCCGAGACGAAGAGCCCCGGCACCGCGTCCGGACCGGCCCTGCTGGTCCTGGAGGACGGCCGCGTCTTCCGCGGTCGCGCCTGGGGCGCCGTCGGCGAGACCTTCGGCGAGGCGGTGTTCTCCACCGGCATGACCGGCTACCAGGAGACGCTGACCGACCCCTCCTACCACCGCCAGGTGGTGGTCATGACCGCTCCCCACATCGGCAACACCGGGGTGAACGACGAGGACCCGGAGTCGATCCGGATCTGGGTCTCCGGCTTCGTGGTCCGCGACCCCGCCCGCCGACCCTCCAACTGGCGCTCCCGCCGCAGCCTCGACGAGGAACTGGCGGCGCAGGGCGTGGTGGGCATCAGCGGGGTGGACACCCGGGCCCTCACCCGTCACCTGCGCGAGCGGGGCGCCATGCGGGTGGGCATCTTCTCCGGCCCCGCCGTCGAGGGCGCCGACCCGCGGGCGCTGGTCGACCGGGTGCGGGCGATCCCGGCGATGAAGGGCGCCGACCTCTCCGCCGAGGTGGCCTGCACCGAGCCCTACGTGGTGCCGGCGGTCGGGGAGAAGCGGTTCACCGTCGCCGCGGTGGACCTCGGCATCAAGGGCATGACCCCGCGGCGCATGGCCGAGCGCGGCATCGAGGTGCACGTGCTGCCGGCGACCGCCTCGGTGGAGCAGGTGCTGGGGGTGGCGCCGGGCGGTCCGGACGGCGTGTTCTTCTCCAACGGTCCGGGTGACCCGGCCGCCGCCGACCACCCCGTGGCCCTGATGCGCGCGGTGTTGGAGCGCCGCATCCCGCTGTTCGGGATCTGCTTCGGCAACCAGATCCTGGGACGCGCGCTGGGCTTCGGCACCTACAAGCTCAAGTACGGTCACCGGGGCATCAACCAGCCGGTGCAGGACCGTACGACGGGGAAGGTGGAGGTCACCGCCCACAACCACGGCTTCGCCGTGGACGCCCCCCTGGACGAGGTCTCGCGGACACCCTTCGGACGGGCGGAGGTCTCGCACGTCTGCCTGAACGACAACGTCGTGGAGGGACTGCGTCTGCTCGACCGTCCCGCCTTCAGCGTCCAGTACCACCCCGAGGCGGCGGCCGGTCCGCACGACGCCGCCTACCTGTTCGACCGCTTCGTTTCCCTGATGGAGGCCCAGCGTGCCTAAGCGCACCGACATCCGATCCGTCCTGGTCATCGGCTCGGGCCCGATCGTCATCGGTCAGGCGGCCGAGTTCGACTACTCCGGCACCCAGGCGTGCCGGGTGCTCAAGGCCGAGGGCCTGAGGGTCGTCCTGGTCAACTCCAACCCGGCCACGATCATGACCGATCCGGAGATCGCCGACGCCACCTACGTCGAGCCGATCACCCCGGAGTACGTCGAGAGGATCATCGCCAGGGAACGGCCGGACGCCCTGCTGCCGACCCTCGGCGGCCAGACGGCCCTGAACACCGCCATCGCCCTGCACGACGCCGGAACCCTCAAGCGGTACGGGGTCGAGCTGATCGGCGCCGACGTGGAGGCGATCAACAAGGGCGAGGACCGCGACCTGTTCAAGGAGGTCGTGGAGGCCGTGCGGCGGAAGATCGGGCACGGCGAGTCCGCCCGCTCGGTGATCTGCCACTCCATGGACGAGGTCATCGCGGGGGTGGAGACCCTCGGCGGCTATCCCGTGGTGGTCCGCCCCTCCTTCACCATGGGGGGCGCCGGCTCCGGCTTCGCCCACGACGAGGAGGAACTGCGCCGCATTGCCGGTCAGGGCCTCACGCTCTCCCCGACCACCGAGGTCCTCCTGGAGGAGTCCATCCTCGGTTGGAAGGAGTACGAGCTGGAGCTGATGCGCGACCGGAACGACAACGTGGTGGTCGTCTGCTCCATCGAGAACCTCGACCCGATGGGCGTGCACACCGGTGACTCCATCACCGTCGCCCCCGCGATGACCCTGACCGACCGCGAGTACCAGATCCTGCGCGACGTGGGCATCGCGGTCATCCGCGAGGTCGGGGTGGACACCGGTGGCTGCAACATCCAGTTCGCGGTCAACCCCGAGGACGGCCGTGTCGTCGTCATCGAGATGAACCCCCGGGTCTCCCGCTCCTCGGCCCTCGCCTCCAAGGCCACCGGCTTCCCGATCGCGAAGATCGCCGCCAAGCTGGCCATCGGGTACACCCTGGACGAGATCCCCAACGACATCACCGAGGAGACCCCGGCCTCCTTCGAGCCGACCCTCGACTACGTCGTGGTCAAGGTGCCGCGGTTCGCGTTCGAGAAGTTCCCGGCCGCCGACGCCGGTCTGACCACCACCATGAAGTCCGTCGGTGAGGCGATGGCCATCGGCCGCAACTTCACCGAGGCGCTGAACAAGGCGCTGCGCTCGCTGGAGAAGAAGGACTCGCAGTTCTCCTTCACCGGTGACCCCGGTGACCGCGACGAGCTGTTGGCCCTCTCCGGTCGTCCGACCGACGGGCGGCTGTCGACCGTCATGCGGGCCATCCGCGCCGGCGCCACGCCCGAACAGGTCTTCGAGGCCACCCACATCGATCCCTGGTTCGTGGACCAGCTCTTCCTGATCCACGAGATCGCCGAGGAGATCGCCGGCGCTCCCCGGCTCGACGCCGACCTGCTGCGCCACGCCAAGCGCCACGGCTTCTCCGACCGGCAGATCGGTGAGTTGCGCGACCTGCGCGAGGACGTGGTGCGCGAGGTCCGGCACGCGCTGGGGGTGCGCCCGGTCTACAAGACCGTCGACACCTGCGCCGCCGAGTTCGCCGCCCGCACGCCGTACTTCTACTCCTCCTACGACGAGGAGAACGAGGTCGCGCCCCGGGAGAGGCCGGCCGTCATCATCCTGGGCTCGGGGCCCAACCGCATCGGCCAGGGCATCGAGTTCGACTACTCCTGCGTCCACGCCTCCTTCGCCCTGGGCGAGGCCGGCTACGAGACCGTGATGGTCAACTGCAACCCCGAGACCGTCTCCACCGACTACGACACCTCCGACCGGCTGTACTTCGAGCCGCTCACCCTGGAGGACGTCCTGGAGGTCGTGCACGCCGAGCGGGAGGCGGGCCCGATCGCCGGTGTGATCGTCCAGCTCGGCGGCCAGACGCCGCTGGGCCTGGCCCAGGCGCTCAAGGACAACGGGGTGCCGATCGTCGGCACCCCGCCGGAGGCCATCCACGCGGCCGAGGACCGGGGCGCCTTCGGCCGGGTCCTCGCCGAGGCGGGCCTGCCCGCCCCCAAGTACGGCACCGCCTTCTCCTTCGAGGAGGCCGCCGCCATCGCCGCCGGCATCGGCTACCCGGTGATGGTGCGCCCCAGCTACGTGCTGGGCGGACGGGGCATGCAGATCGTCTACGACGAGGTCTCCCTCGCGGAGTACCTGCGCCGGCACGCCGGCCTGATCTCCGAACACCCCGTGCTGATCGACCGGTTCCTCGACGACGCCATCGAGATCGACGTCGACGCCCTGTACGACGGCGAGGAGCTGTACCTGGGCGGGGTGATGGAGCACATCGAGGAGGCCGGCATCCACTCCGGCGACTCGGCCTGTGCCCTGCCGCCGATCACCCTGGGCGGTCACGACATCAAGCGGCTGCGCGCCTCCACCACCGCCATCACCGCGGGGGTCGGGGTGCGCGGACTGATCAACATCCAGTTCGCGCTGGTGGGGGACATCCTCTACGTCCTGGAGGCCAACCCCCGCGCCTCGCGGACGGTCCCCTTCACCTCCAAGGCGACCGGTGTGCCCCTGGCCAAGGCGGCGGCCCGCATCTCCCTGGGAGCCACGATCGCCGAGCTGCGGGCCGAGGGCCTGCTGCCGGCCGAGGGGGACGGCGGCACCCTGCCGCTGGACGCGCCGATCTCCGTCAAGGAGGCGGTGATGCCGTGGTCCCGCTTCCGGGACGTGCACGGTCGGGGCGTGGACACCGTGCTGGGCCCGGAGATGCGCTCCACCGGCGAGGTGATGGGCATCGACGCCGTCTTCGGCACCGCCTACGCCAAGTCCCAGGCCGGTGCCTACGGCGCCCTGCCCACCGGCGGGCGGGCCTTCGTCTCGGTCGCCAACCGCGACAAGCGCGCCGTGATCTTCCCCGCCCGCGAACTGGCCGCCATGGGCTTCGAACTGCTGGCCACCTCCGGTACGGCCGAGGTGCTGCGCCGCAACGGCATCGCCGCCACGGTGGTGCGCAAGCAGAGCGAGGGCGAGGGGCCGAACGGCGAGCGGACCATCGTGGGACTCATCCACGACGGCGAGGTCGATCTGATCGTCAACACCCCCTACGGCACCGGTGGGCGCCTGGACGGCTGGGACATCCGCACCGCGGCCGTCGCCCGGTCGGTGCCCTGCCTGACCACCGTGCAGGCCCTGGCCGCCGCGGTGCAGGGCATCGGAGCCCTCAACAGCGGAGAGGTCGGGGTCGGCTCCCTCCAGGAGCACGCCGAGCGGCTGCGCGCCCCGCGCGACTGACCCACCCGCCCG
>NZ_VKHS01000451.1 GCF_014141525.1 Streptomyces calidiresistens | reverse complement strand
CGGCGACCCGACGGGCGGGGTCGGCGCCGCGGTGATCGGCGGGTTGCTCGGCGCGGCCGTGACGGGCTGCGGGATGGTGGCGGGCGAGGCGGTGCTGCGACGGTGCCGTCGGCGCCTGGGCGGTGTGACGGGGGATGTCCTCGGGGCGGTGGTCGAGAGCACGACGACGGCGTCGCTGGTCATCGCGGCGGTGGTGGTGGGGGCCGTCGGTGGGTGACCCGGGGTGCTCCGACGGGCGGTGTCGGCCGAGCGGCGCCGCCCGGGCGGGGCGTAGGCTCGGGAGCCCGGAGCGCGGCCCCGGGGGCGACCCTCCCGGGATCCCCCCTCCGGTGTCCGGACGATCCATCATCGAGACGAACAGGACTCTCCCCACCGTGACTGCACTGACCCTCAGTTCCTCCACCGCCGCGAAGGTGCGCGCGGACGCCGTGGTGATCGGCGTCGTCAAGGGCGAGGACGGCCCGATGCCGGCTCCCGGCGTCGAGGCCGCGGGCGCCGTGGACGCCGCCTTCGGCGGCCGTTTGACCGCCCTGCTGACCACGCTCGGGGCCACCGGCGCCGAGAACGAGATCACCAAGCTGCCGGCGCCCGAGGGCTTCGAGGCGGATCTCGTGGTGGCGGTCGGGCTGGGCCCCGCTTCCGGGGACGACGCCCCGGCGACCGAGACCCTGCGGCGGGCGGCGGGCGCCGCGGCCCGCGCGCTGACCGGCACCGGTCACGCCGCCTTCGCGCTGACCTCCTCGGACCCGGCCGCGGTCGCGGCGGTGGCCGAGGGCGCCCTGCTGGGGTCCTACGCCTTCACCGAGTTCCGCGGCGAGGGACGGGACGACGAGGGGAAGTCGGGCCGGGGCCGCCGCTCCGGGCGCGGGCGCAAGGAGGAGGGCCGGGACGCCTCCGCCCCGCTCGCCGAGGTGACCATCGCCGGGTTGGACGCCAAGAGCGCCAAGGGTTCGGAGCTGAAGGCGGTCGCGGAGCGGGCCGAGGTGCTCGCGCAGGAGATCGCCCGGGCCCGCGACCTGGTCAACACCCCGCCCAACGCCCTGAATCCGGCGGAGTTCGCCGCTCTGGCGGGGGCCGCGGCCAAGGAGTACGGCCTGAAGATCGAGGTGCTGGACGAGCAGGCCCTGGGCAAGGGCGGCTACGGCGGCATCATGGGCGTGGGCCAGGGTTCCCAGAGCCCGCCCCGACTGGTGCGGCTGACCTGGCGGCACTCCAAGGCCCGGAACTCGCTGGCGCTGATCGGCAAGGGCATCACCTACGACTCCGGCGGCATCTCGCTGAAGCCGGCCGGCTCCAACGAGACCATGAAGTGCGACATGGCGGGCGCGGCGGCGGTGTTCGCGGCCGTGGTCGCGGCGGCGCGACTGGACCTGCGGGTCAACGTGACCGGTTGGCTGGCACTGGCCGAGAACATGCCCTCGGGGTCGGCGACCCGGCCGGGCGACGTGCTGACCATGTACAGCGGCAAGACGGTGGAGGTGCTCAACACCGACGCCGAGGGCCGGCTGGTGATGGCCGACGCACTGGCGCGCGCGGGCGAGGAGTCCCCGGACGCGGTGGTGGACGTGGCGACGCTGACCGGCGCGATGATGGTGGCGCTGGGCAAGCGGACCTTCGGCATCATGTCCAACGAGGACTCCTTCCGCGACCTGGTGCACGGCATCGCGGGTGAGGTCGGCGAGCAGGCGTGGCCGATGCCGCTGCCGGAGGACCTGATGGAAGGGCTGAAGTCCCCGGTGGCGGACATCGCCAACGTGGGCGACCGGATGGGCGGCGGCCTGTCGGCGGGGCTGTTCCTGAAGGAGTTCGTGGCCGACGGCACCCCGTGGGCCCACCTGGACATCGCGGGTCCGGCCTTCAACGAGGGCTCCCCCTTCGGTTACACGCCCAAGGGCGGCACCGGTTCGGCGGTGCGCACGCTGGTGCGGCTGGCCGAGCGGGTGGCCGAGGAGGGTCTGCCGGGCTGATCCCGGCGCGCCCCCGCCGGTGCCGGCCCCGGCGTCGGTACCGGCGGGGCGCGCACCGGCGGGCGGACGCGGCCCGCGCCGGGGGGGGGTCGGGGGCCGCGTGCCGTCCGGGTCGGGACCCCGAACGGTACCCAGCGGTACTACCGACGGGTAATCCGCACGACTGCGCCCGAGAACCGCCCGCAATGTCCGATGAGAGACCGTTTGCACCGCCTCATCCGACGGCCCCGCGTCCCGCCGACCCCGGACAGGTGCGAAGATGGTGTTCCGGCAGGACAGGGGCCCGGCTCATCCGCTGAACGGGAGTACGAGTCACCACTAGCCGTTTTTCCAGCGGCGCACACACAGCCGCCGGAACGGTCATGGGCGACCGGATCCGGCGAACCCCATGCATGGAGGACGTGACGTGGCGAACGACGCCAGCACCGTTTTCGACCTAGTGATCCTCGGCGGCGGGAGCGGCGGCTACGCCGCGGCCCTGCGCGCGTCGCAGCTCGGGCTGGACGTCGCCCTGATCGAGAAGGACAAGCTCGGCGGCACCTGTCTGCACTACGGCTGCATCCCCACCAAGGCGCTGCTGCACGCCGGTGAGGTCGCCGACGCCGCCCGCGAGGGCGAGCAGTTCGGTGTGAAGAGCACCTTCGAGGGCATCGACATGCCCGGGGTGCACGCCTACAAGGACGGCGTGGTCTCCGGCCTGTACAAGGGCCTGCAGGGCCTGGTGGCCTCCCGGAAGATCACCTACGTCCAGGGCGAGGGCCGACTGTCCTCCGCCACCTCGGTGGACGTGAACGGCGAGCGCTACACCGGCCGGCACATCCTGCTGGCGACCGGCTCGGTTCCCAAGTCCCTGCCGGGCCTGGAGATCGACGGCGACCGCGTCATCTCCTCCAACCACGCCCTGAAGCTGGACCGGGTCCCCAAGTCCGTGATCATCCTGGGCGGCGGCGTCATCGGCTGCGAGTTCGCCTCCGCGTGGCGCTCCTTCGGCAGCGAGGTCACGATCGTCGAGGGCCTGCCGCACCTGGTGCCGGCCGAGGACGAGAACAGCTCCAAGCTGCTGGAGCGGGCCTTCCGCAAGCGCGGCATCAAGTTCTCCCTGGGCTCCTTCTTCGAGAAGGCCGAGTACACCAACGACGGCGTGAAGGTCTCGCTGGCCAACGGCAAGACCTTCGAAGCCGAGCTGCTGCTGGTGGCCATCGGCCGCGGCCCGGTCTCGCAGGGACTGGGGTACGAGGAGGTCGGGGTCGCGATGGACCGCGGCTACGTGACCGTCGACGAGTACTGCCGCACCAACATCGACACCATCTCGGCGGTCGGCGACCTCATCCCGACCCTGCAGCTGGCGCACGTCGGCTTCGCCGAGGGCATCCTCGTGGCCGAGCGACTCGCCGGCCTCAACCCGGTGCCGATCGACTACGACGGTGTCCCCCGGGTCACCTACTCCCACCCCGAGGTCGCCTCCGTCGGCATCACCGAGGCCAAGGCCAAGGAACTGTACGGCGCCGACAAGGTCGTCACGCTGAAGTACAACCTGGGCGGCAACGGCAAGAGCAAGATCCTCAAGACCCAGGGCGAGATCAAGCTCGTCCAGGTCCGCGACGGCGCGGTCGTCGGTGTGCACATGGTCGGCGACCGGCTCGGCGAGCAGGTCGGCGAGGCCCAGCTGATCTACAACTGGGAGGCGCTGCCCGCCGAGGTCGCGCAGCTGATCCACGCGCACCCGACCCAGAACGAGGCCCTCGGCGAGGCGCACCTGGCGCTGGCCGGCAAGCCGCTGCACTCGCACGACTGACCGGCCCGCCCGAGGCGCGCCCCCATCCGTACTTCCCGTAAGGAGCAACCGAAACCATGGCGGTTTCCGTAACCCTTCCGGCGCTCGGCGAGAGCGTCTCCGAGGGCACCGTCACCCGCTGGCTGAAGGCCGAGGGTGAACGGGTCGAGGCCGACGAGCCCCTGCTCGAGGTCTCCACCGACAAGGTCGACACCGAGATCCCCGCCCCCGCCGCCGGCGTGCTGTCCGCGATCAAGGTCGCCGAGGACGAGACCGTCGAGGTCGGGGCCGAGCTGGCGATCATCGACGACGGCACCGGCGGCGGCGACTCCGCCCCCGCTCCGGCCGAGGAGTCCGCCCCCGAGCCGCAGGCGGAGCCGGAGCCCGAGCCGGCCGCCTCCACCTCCGGTGACTCCTCCGCCGCCTCCGGCGCGGACTACTCCGGCCCCGGCTCCGCCGAGGCGGGCGGGTCCGCCGGGTCGGCGCAGGGCACCGACGTGACCCTGCCCGCGCTGGGCGAGTCCGTCACCGAGGGCACCGTCACCCGCTGGCTGAAGGAGGTCGGCGAGGAGGTCGAGGCCGACGAGCCCCTCCTGGAGGTCTCCACCGACAAGGTCGACACCGAGATCCCCTCCCCCACCGCCGGCACCCTGCTGGAGATCCTGGTCGGTGAGGACGAGACCGCCGAGGTCGGCGCGAGGCTCGCGGTGATCGGTGAGAAGGGCGCCGCCCCGGCACCGGCACCGGCACCGAAGCAGGAGGAGCCGAAGGCCGAGGAGAAGCCGGAGCCGAAGGCCGAGCCCGCACCGGAGCCCGAGGCCGAGGAGAAGCCCGCCCCGGCC
>NZ_VKHS01000450.1 GCF_014141525.1 Streptomyces calidiresistens | reverse complement strand
GCCGTGACGGGGGCCGGGGCGGCGCTCGCGCCGCCGGCGGCGATGAGGGGCAGGGCGACGCCGGCGCCACCGGCGCCCAGCATCAGGGAAATGCGGGAGATACGACTGACGCGCTGACGACGGTGACGACCGCGTGCGGGCATGGGTGTGCTCCTCTCCGACGCCTACGAGGTGAGCTGTCGGGTTCGGGCCGGAAAGGTGCCCGGTCGTCGTCCGGTCGGGACGGGAGGTCCCGGCCGGACGGGCGACTTCACCCCAAGCCGGTCGCTGACCGGCACAAAGTGGGTCCCCCGCTCCTGTCGTACGGATGGTGCAGCGGTGGCTCCGCGAACGGTGACAGGACTCGGCGTGCCGTTCGTGGCGCGACGCGGAGTGCGACGCGGCCTGAACGTTAAGCGGATGGTCCGTTCGGAAACAAGGCGGCAAGCGGAAGTGCGGCCCGGGAGGGGCCGATCGGGATGTGTCCCACCTTGTCCGGGTAACGGCATGTGGCCGGCTATTATCACAGGGTAATAACAGCCGATCTTGCGTTTTTCCCAACTGGGCTCATCCAAAGGCCACTTGGCGAACCCCGCCGACATCACCCCTGACACGCCGTCGGAGAATGCAGGGTAAACGGTGACATCCGTCACCAACCCCCGCTCGGGGAAGTGAAATTGCAGGTGATGTAACCAATGCCCGATTTGCGAAAGATGTCTTCGCCGGTGGTGGTGGACCCCTCCCCCGAGTGGTCACGGATGGGCACGGACCTGGTCGAGGAGGTGAGCCGGCGGCTGGGACCGGCCGCGACCCGGGTGGCCCACATCGGCAGCACCGCCATCCCCGGCATGGCCGCCAAACCGGTGATCGACCTGCAGGTCGGCACGGAACTGTCCCTCGACGCGGCCGAGGAGGCGTTCTCCGCGCCCCTGGCCGAGCTGGGCTTCGTCCTCTCCCCCCACCGCCGGGACCACGTGCCCGCCGGCCGGGACGAGGAGCCGGAACCGTGGGCCAAGCGCCTGTGGTGGCGACGCGGCCACACCGACGCCGACGCCAACCTCCACCTGCGCCGCGAGGGTTCGCCCAACCTCCGGCTGGCGCTGCTGTTCCGGGACTGGTTCCGGGCCCACCCGGAGGCCGTGCCGGGGTACGCCACCTTCAAACGCGTCCTCGCCCGGCACGTCGTCCACGACACCGCCGACGCCGACGGCCTGGCCGCCTACACCGACATCAAGGACCCCGTGGTGGACGTCCTGGCGGAGATCGCGGAGGGCTGGGCCGCCCGCACCGGCTGGCAACTCCCGGAGAACTGACCACCCGTCCGTCCGGTGACCCCCCGGGGGCCCTTCGTCGGGATTCCCCGGGACCTCCGGCGGGCCCCGGGCCGCGGTCGTCCGGACCGTTGGTCCCTCCGCCCGTTCGGACCCGGGCCCGAACGGCGGGGCGCGCGACGGTCCACACCGTCGCGCGCCCCGAACATCACGCCCCGAACACGGCGTCAGGAACCGCCGGGGAGCCCTCCCGGCCCCCGCCCCCCGGGCGGACCGTCGAGGTCCTCGATCCGGGCGATCGACGGCCCCCGGGTGCGGCGCAGCGCGCGGGCGGTGGACTCGGCGTCCCCCAGCACCCGCAGGGCGTTCTCCCGGGTCAGCTTGGCCAGGTCCCGGTCCGACCATCCCCGGCGCATCAGCTCCGCGATCAGCACCGGGTACCCGGCGACGCTCTCCAGACCCCGGGGCAGGAACCCCGTGCCGTCGTAGTCGCCGCCGATGCCCACGTGGTCCACGCCGGCGACCTCCCGCATGTGGTCCAGGTGGTCGGCGACGGTGGCCGCGGTCGCGATCGGGCGCGGATCCCGGGCCTCGAACTCCCGGTGCACCCGCATCGCCGCCGGGGAGGTGTCCAACGGGTCCAGGCCGGCGGCCCGGAGGTTGGCGTCCGCCCGCTCGGTCCAGGCCCCCGCCTCCGGCAGGACGAACTTGGGCACGAAGGTCGCCATCGCCACCCCACCGTTGACCCGCAGCGCGGCCAGCACGTCGTCGGGCACGTTGCGGGGGTGGTCGCACACCGCCCGGGCCGAGGAGTGGGAGAAGATCACCGGTGCCCCGCTGACCCGCAGCGCGTCCCGCATCGTGGTCGCCGCGACGTGCGAGAGGTCCACCAGCATCCCGAGCCGGTTCATCTCCCGCACGACCTCCTCGCCGAAGGCCGACAGGCCGTCGTGACGCGGGGCGTCGGTGGCCGAGTCGGCCCAGTCGATGGTGTCGTTGTGGGTGAGCGTCATGTACCGCACGCCCAGCCGGTGGAAGGCGCGCAGCGTCGCCAGGGAGTTCGCGATCGAGTGCCCGCCCTCGGCGCCCATCAGGGAGGCGATCCGCCCCTCGGCCAGGGCCGCCTCCACGTCCGCGACGCACACCGCCGGTCGGAACGTCTCCGGGTACCGGTCGATCATCAGGCGCACCGCGTCGATCTGCTCCAGGCAGGCGGACACCGCGCGGTCCCCGGCGAGATCGGCGCGCACGTACACCGACCAGAACTGCGCCCCGACGCCCCCGGCCCGCAGCCGGGGGATGTCGGTGTGCAGGTGGTGCGAGCGGTCCGTCGCCAGGTCGCACCGGTCCAGGTCGTAACCGACCTGCTCGCGCAGCGCCCACGGCAGGTCGTTGTGGCCGTCCAGCACGGGGTGGCGGGCCAGCAGCGCCCGCGCCCGGCCGAGGTCGGCGTCGGCGTGGGCCGACCCGGACTCCGCGGGACCGGCCGGCCCGGCGCTCACCCGGCCGCGCCGAAGCCGAAGCCGGTGTCCCCGGAGATCCGGGCGCGCAGCGAGCGGCCCTTGTGCTCGGCCTGCTCGCGCAGCCGCCCCTGGAAGTCGCCCATCCGCTCCAGCAGGGCGGGGTCGGCGGCGGCCAGGATCCGGACGGCCAGCAGACCCGCGTTGCGCGCCCCGCCCACCGAGACGGTCGCCACCGGGACACCGGCGGGCATCTGCACGATGGACAGCAGGGAGTCCATGCCGTCCAGGTGCTTGAGGGGGACGGGGACGCCGATCACCGGCAGGGGCGTCACGGAGGCGAGCATCCCCGGCAGGTGGGCCGCGCCGCCGGCGCCGGCGACGATCACCCGCAGACCGCGCCCGGCGGCCCGCTCCCCGTAGGCGATCATCTCGTGCGGCATCCGGTGGGCGGAGACCACGTCCACCTCGTGCGGGACACCGAACTCCTCCAGCGCCTTCGCCGCGGCCTCCATGACCGGCCAGTCGCTGTCGGAGCCCATCACGATCCCCACCAGGGGGGCGGCGTCGGCGGGAGGCACGGGGGCGTCGGCGTTCTCGGTGCTCTCGGGGGCGTCGCTCATTCGGTGATCGTTCCTCGCAGGTAGTCGGCGGCGTGCCGGGCGCGTTCGCGCACCTCGGCCAGGTCGGAGCCGTACGCGGTGACGTGCCCCACCTTGCGGCCGGGCTTCACCTCCTTGCCGTACATGCTCACGCACAGCCCGGGGTCGCGGGCCATGCAGTGCAGGTACCCCTGGTACATGTCGGGGTAGTCGCCGCCCAGCACGTTGGCCATGACCGTCCAGGGGGCACGCGGACGCGGGTCGCCCAGCGGCAGGTCCAGCACGGCGCGCAGGTGGTTGGCGAACTGCGAGGTGACCGCGCCCTCGCGGCTCCAGTGGCCGGAGTTGTGCGGGCGCATCGCCAGTTCGTTGACCAGCACCCGCCCGTCGGCGGTCTCGAACAGTTCGACGGCGAGGTGACCCACCACGTCCAGTTCGGCGGCGATCCGCAGCGCCAGGGCCTGGGCGTCCAGGGCCCGCTCCCCGGGCAGGTCGGGGGCGGGCGCGATGACGGTGTCGCACACCCCGTCGATCTGGATGGACTCCACCACCGGGTAGGCGACGGCCTGCCCGTGAGGGGAGCGGACGACGTTGGCGGCCAGTTCGCGGACGAAGGGCACCTTCTCCTCGGCCAGGACCGGGACGCCCGCGCGGAAGGGCTCGGCGGCCTCCCCGACGGTGCGCACCACCCACACGCCCTTGCCGTCGTACCCGCCGCGCACGGTCTTGAGCACCACCGGCACCGCGAGGGCGTCGCCGTCACCCGCGGCGGGTTCGTTCGGCCCCTCGGCGACCTCCGCGGCGAAGCGGGCCACGTCGGCCGGGTCGGCGACGATCCGGTGCCGGGGACAGGGCACGCCGAGCGCGGAGAGCCGGGCGCGCATGACGCCCTTGTCCCGGGCGTGCTCCAGGGCGTCCGGGCCGGGGCGGATCACCACCCCCTCCTCGCGGAGCGCCCGCAGGTGCTCCAACGGCACGTGCTCGTGGTCGAAGGTGATCACGTCGCACCCGAGCGCGAAGTCACGCAGCGTGTCGAAATCGCGGTAATCGCCGATCACCGGATCGCGCACCACGAGCGCGGCGGAGTCCCGGGGGGTGTCGCTGAGAAGCCTGAAATCGATGCCGAGCGGGATGCCCGCCTCGTGGGTCATACGGGCGAGCTGGCCACCGCCGACCATGCCGACTACGGGGAATGTCACGGACTCAGCGTAGCGGCCCTCCCGACGCCCGCCGGAGACGGCCGGCCCCGGAACCGGGGCCCCCGGGGGCGGG
>NZ_VKHS01000045.1 GCF_014141525.1 Streptomyces calidiresistens | reverse complement strand
CTCCCGGGGCGCCCCGCCCCGCCCCGGGAGGGGCGCGGGCCCCGGGAGTCCCGGGGCGGTCGCGTTCGCGCAGCGTACGGAGCCGGGCGGCCCACGGACACACCGAACGGGACCCCGGGGGTGAGTGCGGAATAAGCGACCGACATAATGTCGGGCGTGGCGACAGCAACAGCAGTAGAAACCGGGCACGCGCATCCCTCGGTCAACCGGCCGAACCTCACCAGCGTGGGGACAGTCGTCTGGCTGAGCTCCGAGTTGATGTTCTTCGCGGCCCTCTTCGCGATGTACTTCACCCTGCGGTCGGTGATGGGCTCCGAGTACTGGTCCGAACAGGCCAATGCGCTGAACCTGCCCTTCGCCGCGACGAACACCACGATCCTGGTGCTCTCCTCGCTCACCTGTCAGCTCGGCGTGTTCGCGGCCGAGCGCGGTGACGTGGTCAAGCTCCGGATGTGGTTCATCGTCACCTTCATCATGGGGTCGGTCTTCATCGGCGGTCAGGTCACGGAGTACGTCGAGCTGGTGGTGCACGAGGGCGTCTCGCTCTCGTCGGACCCCTACGGCTCGGTGTTCTACCTGACCACCGGGTTCCACGGCCTTCACGTGCTGGGCGGGCTCATCGCCTTCCTGTTCGTGTTGGCGCGGACCTACGCCGCCAAGAGGTTCACCCACGAGCAGGCCACCTCGGCCATCGTCGTGTCCTACTACTGGCACTTCGTGGACGTGGTGTGGATCGGCCTCTTCGCCACCATCTACCTGATCCGCTAGGAGATCAGGGGGTGCCGCGTCCGGGATCGAACCCCATGGGTAAAATCAGGACAAATGGCCGGGGCAGTGCCCTCGGCGATCTCTTGTCCACCCCGTGGCCGACCCCAGCCGGACACCCGTCCCACTCACCGACGCAGAAGATCCTGACACCGGGGTAATCCGTGAAAAAGCTCTCCGTACGACGGCGCCATCCGCTGGCGGCGTTCGTCGTCCTCATCTTCGCGCTGGCGGCCACGGGGGGGCTGTACGCCGCGCTTGCGCCCGCGGGTGAAGCCAAGGCCGATGCCTCGGAGACCTCGATCGCCATCGAGGAGGGCCAGAAGCTCTACGCCGTCGGCTGCGCCAGTTGCCACGGTGCCGGCGGGCAGGGCAGCAGCGACGGCCCCACCCTGGTCGGCGTGGGCGCCGCCGCCGTCGACTTCCAGGTCTCCACCGGCCGGATGCCGATGCAGCAGCCCGGGCCGCAGGCACCGACCAAGCCCAACATCTACTCCGAGGAGGAGATCGCGCAGCTCGCCGCGTACATCGCCTCCCTCGGCCCGGGGCCCGGGGTGCCCGAGGCCTCCGCGTACGACCCCTCGGAGGGCAACGCCGCCCACGGCGGTGAGCTCTTCCGCACCAACTGCTCGCAGTGCCACAACTTCACCGGGCAGGGCGGCGCCCTGACCCACGGGAAGTACGCGCCCAACCTCCACGACGTGGACCCCAAGCACATCTACCAGGCGATGCTGACCGGCCCGCAGGCCATGCCCAGCTTCCCCGATGCCGTGCTGCCGCCCGAGCAGAAGCGCGACATCATCGCCTGGCTGACCGCCGTCAACACCTCCGAGTCGCCGAGCCCGGGTGGATTCGGCCTGGGCGGGTTCGGGCCCGTCGCCGAGGGCCTGTTCGCCTGGACCTTCGGCATCGGTCTCCTGGTCGCCGTGGCCGTGTGGGTCGCCGCCCACACCGCGAAGGCGAGGAAGTCATGAGTAGCCAGATCGAATCCCACGACGACGTGAACGACGGGAAGACCCCCGTCCGGACGGGCGACGCCGACGGTCTCCCGGAGACCCGGGAGCACGACCCGTTCGCCGACCCCGGTCTGCCGGCCCACAAGCCGCGCATCCAGGACCTCGACGAGCGGGCCGCCAAGCGGTCCGAGCGCGTGGTGACCCTGTTGTTCACGGTCTCCATGCTGGCGACGGTGGGGTTCATCCTCTCCTATGCCCTCATCCCGATCGACGCGATCACCTACATCTGGCCGTTCGGGAACGTCAGCCCGCTGAACTTCTCGCTGGGCATGACCCTGGGTCTCGCGCTGTTCTGCATCGGCGCCGGAGCGGTCCACTGGTCCCGCACCCTGATGTCGGACGAGGAGAGCGCGCAGGAGCGGCACCCGATCGAGGCCACCCCCGCGGTCAAGGCCGCGGTGATGGAGGACTTCCGCAAGGGCACCGAGGAGTCGGGCATCGGCTTCGGCCGCCGCAAGATGATCCGCAACTCGATGTTCGGCGCGCTGGCCCTGGTGCCGCTGTCCGGCATTGTCCTGCTGCGCGACCTCGGCCCCTCCCCCGAGGGCGGCGCCCCGCTGCGCCGCACCATGTGGGAGGAGGGCACCCTGATCATCAACGAGAACACCGGCCAGCCGCTGCGGCCGGAGGACATGGTGGTCGGGTCCCTGGTCCAGGCGATGCCCGAGGGCCTGGACCTCCACGACCACCACTTCCACGAGGAGATCGCCAAGGCGGCGGTCATGCTGGTGCGGCTGGAGCCGGAGGACATCAAGGACCAGCAGTCCGCGGACTGGGGTCACGAGGGCATCCTCTGCTACTCCAAGATCTGCACCCACATCGGTTGCCCGGCGACGTTGTACGAGCAGCAGACGCACCACGCGCTCTGCCCGTGCCACCAGTCGACCTTCGACCTCTCGGACGGCGCCCGGGTGCTGTTCGGCCCGGCCGGACACGCCCTGCCGCAGCTGCGGATCACGGTCAACGAAGACGGGTACCTCGCGGCGATGGGCGATTTCGAGGAGCCCCCGGGCCCGAGTTTCTGGGAGCGTGGATGAGTACCACAACCAACCCCCCGAAGAGGGAGACCCGATCCGGCGCCCCCGCCGGTGAGAAGGTCGCCGATTGGGCGGACGGCCGACTCGGTGTCTACACCGTGGCCAAGTCCAACATGCGCAAGATCTTCCCCGACCACTGGTCCTTCCTGCTCGGTGAGATCTGCCTCTACGCCTTCGTCATCCTCCTGCTGACGGGCGTCTACCTCACACTCTTCTTCGTGCCGAGCATGGCCGAGATCGAGTACGAGGGTTCCTACATCCCGATGCAGGGCGTGCTGATGTCGGAGGCCTACGCCTCCACCCTGAACATCAGCTTCGACGTCCGCGGCGGCCTGCTGATGCGGGAGATCCACCACTGGTCGGCGCTGCTGTTCGTGGTCGGCATCTTCTTCCACATGATGCGGGTGTTCTTCACCGGCGCCTTCCGCAAGCCGCGCGAGATCAACTGGCTGTTCGGCTTCGCGCTGCTGGTGCTGGCGATCCTGACCGGTCTCACCGGCTACTCGCTGCCGGACGACCTGCTCTCCGGTGTCGGTATCCGGTTCATGGAGGGCGCCATCCTCTCGGTGCCGGTGGTCGGCACCTGGCTGCAGATGCTGGTGTTCGGCGGCGAGTTCCCCGGCTCGCTGATCATCCCGCGGTTCTTCGTGGCACACGTGCTGCTGCTGCCGGGTCTGATGCTGGGTCTGCTGGTGGCGCACCTGCTGCTGGTCGTCTACCACAAGCACACCCACTTCGCCGGTCCCGGTCGGACCAACGACAACGTCGTGGGCATGCCGCTGTTCCCGGTCTACATGGCCAAGGCCGGTGGCTTCTTCTTCCTGGTCTTCGGTGTGATCGCGATGATCGCCGCGACCACCAGCATCAACCCGGTGTGGGTGCTGGGGCCGTACCGGCCGGACCAGATCTCCACCAACGCCCAGCCGGACTGGTACCTCGGCTTCTCCGAGGGTCTGGTCCGCATGATGCCGGGCTGGGAGATGGTCATCCCCGGTGGCTACACGCTCAACCTCGGTCTGCTGGTGCCGCTGATCGTCTTCCCGCTGGTCTTCGCGGTCATCGCCCTCTACCCGTTCTTCGAGGGCTGGGTGACCAAGGACAAGCGCGAGCACCACATCGCGGAGCGCCCGCGCAACGCCCCCACCCGGACCGCGGTCGGTGTGGCCTGGCTGAGCTGGTACTTCGTGGCGCTGGTCGCCGGTGGAAACGACATCTGGGCGATCCACTTCGACCTGTCGATCAACGCCATCACCTGGTGGACGCGGATCTCCTTCTTCGTCCTGCCGGTGATCGTCTTCATCATCACCCGGCGGATCTGTCTCGGCCTCCAGCGCCGGGACCGGGAGAAGGTGCTGCACGGTCGCGAGACGGGCATCATCAAGCGTCTCCCGCACGGCGAGTTCATCGAGGTGCACGAGCCGCTGAGCGCCGAGAAGCGCTACGCGCTCACCGCCCACGACCAGCCCCGGCCGGCCGAACTCGGGCCGTCGGTCGACGAGAACGGCGTGCCGCGCAAGGTCGGTCCGCTGGAGCGGCTGCGGGTGCGCATAAACCGCGGGTACTACGGTCCGAGCGGGCAGATCCCCAAGCCCACGGCCGAGGAGTACCGCGAGATCACCAGCGGACACGGCCACCACTGATCCCCTGGATCGTGCGACCGTGAACCCGTGAACGCCGAAGCGGCCCCGTCCGGAGACCGGACGGGGCCGCTTCGGCGTTCCCCCGCGTCGATAGGCTGGTCCCGGCCCCGTGACGCCGCCCGGGCGTTCCCCCCGGACGGCGGTCCCGCGGGTCCCCGGTCGGACCGGAGGGAACCCGGGCCACCGGAGTCCCTCCGTCCCCCATTCCCAGGAGCCCAGCCATGAGCACGGCGACCCCCGGAACACCCGGCCCTCCCGGCGCCCCGGCCGGTGGCGGATCCGAGCACGGTCCGGCGCCGAGCTGGCCCGGCGTGCTCTCCGGCCTGCTCGCCGGCCGGGACCTGTCCACGGAGGACGCGGCCTGGGCGATGGACCGGATCATGCGGGGTGAGGCCACCGACGCCCAGATCGCCGGCTTCGCGGTGGCGCTGCGGGCCAAGGGGGAGACCGTCGGGGAGGTCACGGGGCTGGTGCGCGCCATGTACGCGCACGCCCGCACCATCGAGGTGCCCGGGCCGGCGGTGGACATCGTGGGCACCGGCGGCGACCGGGCCCGGACCGTCAACATCTCCACCATGGCGGCGATCGTGGTCGCCGGCACCGGCGCCCGGGTGGTCAAGCACGGCAACCGCGCCGCCTCCAGCGCCAGTGGCGCCTCGGATGTCCTGGAGCGCCTGGGGGTCAACCTGGACCTGCCCCCCGACCGGGTCCCGGGGGTGGTGGCCGAGGCGGGTATCGGCTTCTGTTTCGCGGTGAAGTTCCATCCGGCGCTGCGGCACGTGGCCGCGGCCCGTCGGGAACTCGGCGTCCCCACCACCTTCAACTTCCTCGGGCCGCTGACCAACCCCGCCCGGGTGGGTGCCCAGGCCACCGGCGTCGCCGATGCCCGGATGGCCCCCATCATGGCGGGCGTGCTGGCCGAGCGGGGCGTCTCGGCGCTGGTGTTCCGGGGAGACGACGGGTTGGACGAACTGACCGTCACCGGCACCTCGACCGTCTGGGTGGTGCGTGACGGCTCCGTCACCCGGGAGGGGTTCGACCCCCGGGATGTCGGTATCGAGCCGGTGCCGCTGGAGGCCCTGCGCGGCGCCGACGCCGAGTACAACGCCGGGGTCGCCCGGCGGCTGCTGGACGGGGAGACGGGCCCGGTGCGCGACGCGGTGCTGCTCAACGCCGCCGCGGCGCTGGTGGCCCTGGACCCCGGTTCGGCCGCCGAGCCGTTGGCGGCCCGGCTGGCCGCCGGCATGGAGCGGGCGGCGGAGTCCGTGGACTCCGGCGCGGCGCGCAAGACGCTGGAGCGGTGGGTGGCGGCCACCCACCGCTGACCCCGCCGCCGGCCCGGGGCCGGCGGGGGAACCGATACGGAGCGGCCCCGCTCCCGCCGCGGTGCGGCGGGAGCGGGGCTCACCCGTACGGGCGCGTCCGGACGCGTGTGCGTCCGGGGGCGGTCAGGAGTCCAGGCCGATGGCGAAAGCCGCCTCCAGATCGTGCCGGGAGTAGGCGCGGAAGGCGATGTGGGTTTCGGTGGAGACCACGCCGGGCACCTTGCTGATCCGTCCCGGGATGACCTCGGCCAACTCGTCGTGGTGCGGTACCCGAACCATCGCGATCAGGTCGTGGGCCCCGGTCACCGAGTAGACCTCGCTCACCCCCTCCAGGGCGGCGATCCGTTCGGCGATCTCCGGAATCCGGTCCACGTCGGTCTTGATGAGGACGATCGAGGTGATCACGGCACGCGCTCCCCAGGGTATCGGACTGAGAACGCCTCGACTCTAGTCCCGGGTCACGGCGTACGGGGGACCCGCCAGGCCGTAGGGTGACAGGATCAAGGTGACAGGGCACGGGTGCGGGGGAGGAGGGCGGCGGTGCCGGGCGGCCGGTGACGCCGCGCGGGAGCCCGCTCCCGCGTTCGCAACGATCGAAGAAGAGGACGGCAAGATGGCGCTCCCCCAGCCGACCGAAGGGACCCGCTGGCGTTGCACGCTGTGCGGCAACCTCACCCGCTTCGACGTCACCCGCAGCAGCCGGGTGGTGGAGTACGTCCACCTCGACCTGGCGGGGGAGGCCCGGGTGGAGGAGCGGGACGTGCTGAGCGAGCGGATCGAGTCGGTGCGCTGCCGGTGGTGCGACGCGGTGGACCAGGTCGAGCTGGTGGACCGGCCCGGCGCCGGTTCCTGAGCCGACGGAGGCAGCCGTGTCCGCATCGACGACGGGGGAGACGGGGGAGGGACCGGAGGAACCGACGGAACCGGGCCGCGGGCCCGATCCGACCGGTCCGGTGAACCGGGGGACCCCGGTCGGGGACGGCCCCGCTCCGGACGCCGCTCCCGGGGACGCCTCCGACGCCCCGGGGGACGCCCCGCCCGCCGGGACGCTGCTCCCCGAGCGGGTCCGCCACCGGGTGGTCGCCACCGCCGGCGACACCTTCGCCGGTCTCACCCTCAACGAGCTCCCGCTCCCCCTGCGTCAGTACGCCCGTTTCACCCCCGCCCGGCGGATCCGGCTGGGCGCCGCGGCGATCGCGGCCGTGGTGGAGGAGGACACCGTCTTCCGGCACCGGGTGGCCTCCCGCTGGCGGGCCGAGCACCCGGAGCTGACCGCCGCGCTGGAGACGGGGGTCGTGCCGCCGGCGGCCGACCCCGTCGAGGTGGCCACCACCGCTTATCTGGTCCGGCCCCCGGGGTGGGCCGAACTGCTGGAGACCGCGGGCCGGGAGGAGCGCCGGCGGGTCGCCGAGCGGGCCGACGAGCAGCGCGACCGCGAGCTCGCCCGCCTGCGGGCCGAGGCGGAGCACGCGCGCACGGCGGGGCGCGAGGAGACGGAGCGATTGCGCGCCGAGCTGGAGGAGGCCCGGCGCGAGGGGGACGCCCTGCACCGCAAGGTGCGCAGTGCCCGCAGCGATGTGCGTCGCGGTGAGGCCGAGCTGCGCAAGCTGCGGGCGGCGATGGACGCCGAGCGCGCCGAACTCCGGGCCGAGCGGAACCGCCTGGAGAGCGAGGTGCGCCGGCTGCGGGCCCGGCTGGCGGAAACCGAGAACGCGCTGGAGTCGAGCCGTCGGGCGGCCCGTGAGGGGCGCAGCCTGGAGGACATGCGGGTCCGGTTGCTCCTGGACACCGTCCTGGAGGCGGCCCGCGGCCTGAGCCGCGAACTGGCCCTGCCCCCGGTGGAGGTGCTGCCGGCCGACACGGTCGAGGCGATCTCCCCGGAGACGGCGGGCCCGGGTGACATCCCGTCACGGGCGATGGGGGAGAGCGATCCCGCCCTGCTGGACCAGTTGTTGGCGCTGCCCCGGGCCCATCTGGTCGTGGACGGCTACAACGTGACCAAGACGGGGTACCCGCACCTGCCGTTGGAGAAGCAGCGTCAGCGGTTGCTGAGCGGGCTGGCGGTGCTCGCCGCCCGGAGCGGGGCGGAGACGACCTGTGTCTTCGACGGGGCGGAGTTGGCGGCACCGGTGATGCCGACGCCCGCGCGCGGGGTGCGGGTGCTCTTCAGCCCTCCGGACCAGACCGCCGACGAGGTGATCCGCCGTCTGGTCCGTGCCGAGCCGCCGGGGCGCCCGGTGGTCGTGGTCTCCACCGACCGCGAGGTGGCGGACGGGGTGGCCCGGGCGGGGGCCCGGCCGGTCCCCTCGACGATGTTGTTGCGCCGCCTGAGTCGGACCTGAACCGGCGGGGGTGCCGCCCCCCTGCCGGGCCGTGGCGCGCCGTCCCGGGCCCTCGGGGCGCGGGAGGCGTGGTCGATGTCACGCCACCGGCGGGATGGTCCCCTTCCGCGGTACCGAGAGGGGTGTCCCGGGTACCGGAACGGGGAACCCGTCGTTCGGGGAAACGGTCGGGGAGTCGTTCGGGAAGGGCGCACGACATCTTTTCCGGGCGCACGCGACGCGCCGAGCGCGATATTCGTGCCCCCGTTCGGCGGGTGGAGCGCCTCCGGGGATCCGTCCCCTCCCGGGTGGCTTGGGAGGATTCCTCCCGGGCGGAAAGTATCGCCCCGCTCACCACCGGTGCGCGGTAAGTAAAAAGATTCCTCGGGGATTTGAAACGGATCCATCACGGTCGCTAGGGTCTGCTCGAACCTTCGCGCGGCCGTTCATCCAGCCCGGGTGACCGCGGGGGTACCGCCTGATCCGTGGCAGCAGTGACGCGGAGCCGGGTTCACCCGGTTGGCGGCTGAGGAAGAAGGAGATCGCCCGCGTGGCGTCCCACCGTCGTCCCAAGCAGCCGAGCCGTGCCCGTGTGACCATATTCGGTGCCACCGCGGCAGCCACCGTCGCGCTCACCTCGCAGAGCGCCTCCGCCGACCCCAATCCCACCAAGGATGAGGTCAAGGAGCGCGTCGACGAGCTCTACGAGCAGGTCACCGAGATCACCGAGGAGTACAACGGCGCCAAGGAGCGCGAGGGTGAGATCAAGGAGCGTGCCGAGGAGCTCCAGGAGGCCGTCGCGCGCGGCCAGGAGGAGCTGAACGAGCTGCGCAACAGCCTCGGTTCGGTCGCCACCGCCCAGTACCGCAACGGCGGCCTGGCCCCCTCGATGCAGCTGTTCCTCTCCGCCGACCCCGACGGGTACCTCGAGCAGGCCTCCACCCTCGGCCAGGTGACGGCCAAGCAGGCCGAGGCGCTGCGCACCATCGAGAGCAAGCAGCGCACCCTCGCCCAGCAGCGCGCCGAGGCCGGCGAGCAGCTGGAGGCACTGGAGAGCACCCGCGAGGAGATCAAGGCCAAGAAGGACAGGATCCAGGGCAAGCTGACGGAGGCCCAGACCCTCCTCAACCGCCTCACCGAGGAGGAGCGCCGCCAGCTCGCCGAGGCCGAGGCCGCCGAGCAGGCCCGCGCCGCCGAGGCCGCCCAGCGGGCCACCCGCAGCGAGGAGCGCACCGACCTCGGCGGCTCCGGGGCCGCCACCGCCTCCACGCAGCAGACCGCCCCCACCACGACCGCCGGTGGATCGGGCCGCGCCCAGACCGCGCTGTCGATGGCCCAGAGCAAGGTCGGTTCCCCGTACGTGTACGGTTCGGCCGGTCCGAGCACCTTCGACTGCTCCGGCCTCACCTCCTGGGCCTACGCGCAGGCCGGCATCTCCCTGCCGCGCACCTCGCAGGCCCAGGCCAACGCCGGCACCCGGGTGTCCCAGAGCGAGCTGCAGCCGGGCGACCTGGTCTTCTACTACAGCGGGATCAGCCACGTCGGCATGTACGTCGGCAACGGCCAGATCGTCCACGCCCCGCGGCCGGGCTCCTCGGTGCACTACGCCGGGGTCAACTCGATGCCGTTCATGTTCGGCGTCCGCGTCGCCTGATCCACCGCCGCCCCGACCCCGGGGGTCGCGCGGCGGCGAACACCACCGCCCCCGCGACCCCCGGGTCCGGGGGCGGAGTGCCGCCCGGCCGACCCGTCCGGCATCCTCCGTGCGGGTGATTCCCGGAACCCCCCACCGCGCGGCGACCGAGCCCTCCCTCTCCCCGGCACAACGGCCGTGACCTGGGGATTTCCCCACCGTCCCGGGGATCGCCCCCACCTCCGTCCCGCGCCGGGGCGCCGGGGCCGGACGGCGGATCGTTTCCCGCCCCTCCGCGCCGCCGCTAGATTCTGCTCCCCCCGGGGCCCATCGGTGGGTCCCCACCCGAGGGAGCGCGTTCCGCAGTGGCATCGCATCGACGGCCGGCACCCGTCCGGGGCCGGGTTGTGCCCTCCCGGTGGGGCCGCGCGGTGGCCCTCTCCGCGACGACGGGCGCCCTGACCGTCCTCGGCTCCGCGCCCGTGGCGGCGGCCCCGGGCACCGGGAACGCCGGGGACACCACCGAAGGGGCCGGGTCCCCGGCGGACGACTCCGCCACGGCCCGCGCGCTCCTGGACGACACGGTCGTGGAGGCGGGTCGGGCGGTCGAGGAGTACAACCGCGTCTCCGAACGGGTCGGCGAGCTGACCACGGAGGTGGAGCGCCTGCGCGACCGGCTGGCCCGCGACCGGGAGCGCGTCAACCGCAAGCGGGAGGCGCTCGGCGGTATCGCCGGGGCCCAGTACCGCTCGGGGGGAATGGACCCCGCGCTGGCCCTTCTGCTCTCCCCGGACCCCGACGCCTACCTCACCGGCGCGGCGGCGCTGGAGCGCATCTCCGGTCGCGGCGCGGAGGAACTGCGCGAGTTGCGGCGTCTGCTGCGCGGCATGGAGCAGCGGCGGGAGGAGACCGCCGAGGCGGTGGGGGAACTCGAGGAACGGCGGGCCGAACTCGCCCGCCGCAAGGAGGAGGTCCGGCGCAAACTCGCCGGGGCCCGGATCCGGCTGGAGCGACTGACCGCGGAGGAGGAGCGGGAACGCGCCTCGCGCGCGGGGGACCGCGTCGAGCCCGCCTCCCCGGCCGGGGAGGCGGACGGCCCGGTGAGCGGTCGCGCCGCCGCCGCGGTGGCCGCCGCCCGGAGCGCGGTGGGCCGGCCCTACGTGTGGGGCGCCAACGGCCCGCACGGCTTCGACTGCTCCGGCCTCACCCAGTGGGCGTGGTCCCGGGCGGGAGCCTCGCTGCCGCGCACCTCGCAGGCCCAGGCCGCGGCCGGGCGACGGGTGGACGTCGCGCGCATCCAACCCGGCGACGTGGTGGTCTACCGTCCGGACGCCGGCCACGTCGGGTTGTACGTGGGCGGCGGCCGGGTGGTGCACGCCCCGTATCCCGGCGCGAACGTGCGCGAGGACCCGCTCGGCATGATGCCGATCTCCGCCGTCGTGCGTCCCTGAGCCCGGGCGGGGACACGGCGGACCGGCGGGCCGGATAGGCTCGGCGGCGATGCACAGGACGCTGATCGTCACCAACGACTTCCCGCCCCGCCCCGGCGGCATCCAGTCCTTCCTGCACAGCCTGGCGCTGCGCCTGGACCCGGAACGCGTGGTCGTCTACACCTCCACCTGGAAGCGGGACGACGAGGGGCGGGCCGCCTGCGCCGCCTTCGACGCGGCACAGCCCTTCCCCGTGATCCGCGACCGGGCCGTGATGCTGCTGCCCACCCCCCGGGCCACCCGGCGGGCGTGCGCGCTGCTGCGCGAACACGACTGCGCCTCGGTGTGGTTCGGGGCCGCGGCCCCGCTGGGGCTGATGGCGCCCGCGCTGCGCCGGGCCGGCGCCCGCCGGTTGGTGGCCACCACGCACGGCCACGAGGCGGGTTGGGCGCGGTTGCCGGCGGCCCGCACCCTGCTGCGTCGCATCGGCGACTCCACCGACACGATGACCTACCTGGGGGAGTACACCCGCTCCCGGATCGCGCGGGCACTCGACCCGGCGGCCGCCGCCCGGATGACGCACCTCCCGCCGGGGGTGGACGAGAAACTCTTCCACGCCGGGTCGGGCGGGACGGAGTTGCGCGCCGAACTGGGACTGACCGACCGGCCGGTGGTCGTCTGTGTCTCCCGCCTGGTGCCCCGCAAGGGCCAGGACACCCTGATCCGGGCGATGCCCCGGATCCTGCGGGCCCACCCCGACACGGTGCTGCTGATCGTCGGCGACGGCCCCTACCGCGCCGACCTGGAGCGACTGGCGGAGCGTCACGGGGTCACGGCCGCCGTCCGGTTCACCGGAGCGGTGCCGGCCTCGGAGCTGCCGGCCCACCACGGGGTGGGGGACGTCTTCGCGATGCCCTGCCGCACGCGCCGCGGCGGGCTGGACGTGGAGGGCCTGGGCATCGTGTACCTGGAGGCCTCGGCCACCGGCGTGCCGGTGGTCTCCGGCGACTCCGGCGGCGCCCCGGACGCCGTGCTGGACGGGGAGACGGGGTGGATCGTGCGGGCGGGCGCCCCGGACGCGGCGCGGACCACCGCCGACCGGATCGTGGCGCTCCTCGACGACCCCGCGCTGCGCCGGCGGATGGGGGAGCGGGGCCGGGCCTGGGTCGAGGAACGGTGGCGGTGGGACCTGATCGCGGAACGGCTGCGCGGCCTGCTGTGAGCCGACCGCGCGGCCCCCGGGAGCCGGGGGCCGCGCGGTGTCGGTCGGCGGGAGCCGGTGGTCAGGAGGAGTACAGGGCCTCGATCTCGTCGGAGAAGTCCCGCGCCACCACGTGCCGCTTCAGTTTCATCGAGGGCGTCAGGTGCCCGGACTCCTCGGAGAACCGGTGGTCCAGCACGTGGAACCTGCGCACCGACTCCGCCCGGGAGACGGCGGCGTTGCCCCGGTCCACGGCCCGCTGGAGTTCCGCGCGCAGCTCGGGGTGTTCCAGCAGTTCGGCCTCGGTCAGCCCTTCCAGGCCCCGCTCGGCGGCCCACCGGGGCAGGAACTCCTCGTCCACGGTGATCAGCGCCCCCACGAACGGGCGTCCGTCGCCCACCACCATGCACTCGGCGACCAGGGGATGCGCCCGGATCCCGTCCTCGATGACGGCCGGCGCGACGTTCTTGCCGCCGGCGGTCACGAGGATCTCCTTCTTGCGCCCGGTCAGCCGCAGGTAGCCGTCCGCGTCCAGCTCGCCGAGGTCGCCGGTGCGGTACCAGTCCCCGGTCATCGCCTCGGCGGTGGCGGCGTCGTTGTTCCAGTAGCCCCGGAACAGGTGCGGGCCGCGCAGCAACACCTCGCCGTCCTCCGCTATCCGCACCGAGGTGCCGGGCAGCGGCCGGCCGACGGTGCCGATCCGGGGGGCGTCGACGGGGTTGACCGCGGTCGGCGCGCAGGACTCGGTCAGCCCGTACCCCTCCAGCACGGTGAACCCGATACCCCGGTAGAAGTGCCCCAGCCGGTCGCCGAGGGCGGCGCCGCCGGAGATGGCGTGCGTCGCCCGGCCGCCGAGCACCGCCCGCAGCCTGCGGTACACCAGGCGGTCGAAGAGGGCGTGCCGCAGCCGCAGGCCCGGGCCGGGGCCCCCGGGGGTGTCCAGGGCGCGGCTGTGGGCGACGGCGGTCGCGGCGGCGGCGTCGAAGATCCGTCCCTTCCCGGCTTCCCGGGCCTTCGTCCGGGCGGAGTTGTAGACCTTCTCGAAGACCCGGGGCACGCCCAGCACGATGGTGGGCCGGAAGGAGGCCAACTCGTCGGTGAGGGTCTTCACGTCGGGGGCGTGTCCGAGGGTGATGGGCGTCAGCACCGCCACCACCTGGACGAGGCGGGCGAACACGTGGGCCAGGGGGAGGAAGAGCAGCACCGAGCTCTCCCCGGTGCGGAACAGCGGCCCGAGCACCTGGACCACGCCCCGGGCGTCGGCCAGGAAGGCCCCGTGGGTCAGCACGCAGCCCTTGGGACGGCCGGTGGTGCCCGAGGTGTAGATGATGGTGGCGGGGGTGTCGGGACCGACGGTCGCCAGGGCACGGTCCAGGACGGCGTCCCCGACTTCCCCGCCGGCCCGCACCAGCGCCTCGACGGCGGGCGGTTCGGTGCCCCGCCCGGCGGCGTCGCCGCCCGCGCCGTTCCCGGCCTCGGGCTCCAGGGTCCAGTGCCGCCGCAGGTCCGGCAGCCGGTCGCGCACGGATTCCACCAGCGCGCGGTGACCGGTGTTCTCGGTGACGACGCCCACGGCCCCGGAGTCGGCGAGGATCCAGGCGGCCTGCTCGGCCGAGCTGGTCTCGTAGATGGGCACCGGCACGGCGCCCGCGTACCACAGCGCGAAGTCCAGCAGGGTCCACTCGTACCGGGTCCGGGACATCAGGGCCACCCGGTCGCCCGGGCGGATGCCGGAGGCGATCAGCCCCTTGGCCACGGCGCGGATCTCGTCGCGGAAGGCGGAGGCCGTGACGTTCTCCCAGCGCCCGTTCCGCTTGCGGGCGACCACCGCCTCGGCTGGCAGGCGGGCGGCGTTGGCGTCGATCAGGCCCGGCAGGCCGTTCCCGTCCGGCGCGTCCCGCAGGGCGGGGCCACTGGATTCGCGGAGTGCGGTGGACTGGGGCACGAACGCTCCTCGGACACGCCGGGGGGCCGTCACGGTCCGGCCCCCATCGGCTGCGGTACTCGGTGGACCCACGGATCCCGGGGCCGCCTGGACGTTACCCATCGGTACCCCGCCGGGGCCAGGGGATTCGTCCGGATGTTCCCCGTGTCACATCGCGGATCCCGTCCGCAGCCTAACCCGGGGCGGTATGCGGGATCCCGGCCCGCGGGCCGCCCCCGCCCCCGCGGGTCACGATCCGTCACCGTTCGTC
>NZ_VKHS01000449.1 GCF_014141525.1 Streptomyces calidiresistens | reverse complement strand
GGGCCGCCGAGGCCGGGGACGCGAGCAAGTACTACCGCATCCAGCCCCCCGAGGGACGCCACCACGACACCCTGTGGGGCATCGCCGAACGCCACCTCGGCGACGGGCTGCGCTACAAGGAGATCTACGAGCTCAACCGGGACCGGGTCCAGCCCGACGGCTCCCGGCTCACCGAGGCCAGCCTGATCCGACCCGGCTGGATCCTGGAGATGCCGGCCGACGCCACCGGCGGCGAACTCGTCGAGGCACCCGGCGAGGACCTCGACGACATGTCCCCGGACGAGGCCGACGAGTTCCTGGACTACCGGGAGACCGGCGACACCGGCGGGGACGCGGCCGGTGGGGGCACCCCCGGCGGCGCGGAGGAGACCCCGCAGCCGCCGGCCGTGCCCGACCCCGCCGCCGACCACTCCGACTGGACCGGCCCCGGGGCCGGGGGGCCCGGTGGGACGGAGGAGACCGAGCACGCCGTGGTCCCCGCCGAGCGGGAGGCCGAGGCCGCCGGGGAGTCCGGCCGCGGCGCGATCGACGCGCTGATGGCCGCCCCCCTGCTCGCCGCCGGTCTGCTCATCGCCCTCGGCCGCGCCCGCCGGCAGGCGCTGTGGCAGGCCGCCGCCGGGGCCCTCGGCCGGGGCGTGGGGGACGACCTGGAGCCGGAGACCCCCGCCGCCGGCGACGCCCGCGACGCGCTCCTGGCGGGCGCCGACCCGGGGGCCGTCGCCTTCCTGGACCGCGCCCTGCGCACCCTGTCCGCCGCCCTGGACGCCGAGGGCCGCACGCTGCCCGCCGTCTACGCCGCCTGGCTCGGCGCCGACGAACTCCACCTCCAGCTCGCCCACCCGGCCGGCGACCCGCCCGCCCCGTGGCAGCCCGGTCAGAGCGACACCTACTGGACGCTGGAGCGCGCCCGCCTCGCCGGGACGCCCGGCGGGGACGCGGCCGGCGACGCCGGCGCCGCGGCGGAGGCCCCCTACCCGGGGCTGGTCAGCCTCGGCACCCGGGACGGCATCCGTCTGCTGCTGAACCTGGAGGCGGTGCCCGGCATCGTCTCCGTGCTCGGCGCCCCCCGCGACCGGGAGGCCGTGCTCGGCTCGGTCGCCGCCGAACTGGCCACCAGCGGTTGGTCGGACCGGATGACCGTCACCCTGGTCGGCTTCGGCGCGGAGATGACCGCACTCGCCCCCACCCGGGTCCGCCACCTGGAGGACATCGCGGGCCTGCTGGAGGTCATGGAGACGGAGACCAACCTCCGACACGCCAACCTCCGCCACACCGGGCAGGACAGCATCCTCACCGGCCGCACCGGTCCCTCCCGCCGCCACCACTGGGCCCCGCACCTGGTGGTCGTGGGCGTGGAGCCCACCGAGGACGAGGCGGAGCGCCTGGGCGCCCTCGCGTCGGTCTCCGCCCCCCTGGGCATCGGCTACCTGGTCACCTCCGACCGCCCCGACCTGCCCGGCCTGGCCTGGGAGTTCGAGGTCACCCCGGAGGGCCTGCTCAAGGAGCCCGACATGGGTCTGGAGCTGACCGCCCAGCTCCTTCCCGCCGCCGGTCGGGCCGCGGTGGTGGAGCTGTTCGCCGGTCTCGCCGCCGGCGAGGGCGGGAGCGACGGCACCGGGGGCGGGGCCGGGGAGCCCTCCGGGCCGGTCTTCACCGTGGATCTCAGCGCCCGGGGCAAGCCCGAGGTCTACGCCGAGATCATGGGCGGCTACACCGTCACCGGTCTCCCCGAGCCCGAGCCGGAGCGCGCCGCGCAACTGCGCGAGGCGCTCGCCCTGCTCCTGCTGCACCGGGCCGGCGTGCACCCCCGGGTGATGGCGGCGGCCCTGTGGCCGCGCGGCGTCTCCGACGACGTCCGCGACGCCTTCCTCGCCCGGCTCGGCGACTGGCTGGGCCGGGACGCCGAGGGGGCGCCCCGCCTGACGACCGGGGACGACGGCCGGTTGGCCCTCTCCGCCCGGGTGGTCTCCGACTGGGACGTGCTGCGCACCCTCCACCACCACGCCGGCCGCCCCGGCGCGGCCGATCGGGCCCGCCGGCTCACCGACGCCCTGGCCCTGGCCCGCGGCCCGCTGCTGGACGGGCAGCGCGCGGAGGGCGGGTACGCCTGGCTCGACCACGAGATCGTGGACGCGCAGTACCCGCTGCTCGTGGCCGGGATCGCGCTCGGCCTGGCCGAGGAGCACCTGGGCGCGGGGAAGGGCGAGCAGGCGTACCTGGCGGTCCGCTCGGCGCTGGCCGCCGCGCCGACCGACGAACGGCTGTGGAACGAGCTGCTGCGCGCCGCGCACGCCACCGGCAACCGGGAGTGGCTGGAGGGGGCGGCCGACTGGCTGACCGCCCACCACGCGCAGCTCTTCGGCCCCGACCAGCCGCTGCCGGCCCGTACCCGGGCGCTGATGGACGAGTTCCTGCCCGGCCGCCGGGTCGAGGACAACGCCGTCTCCTGACCCCGCCGTCCCGGTCACCCCGCCCCGGTCGCCCCGTCGGCGACCGGGGCGCCCCGCGGCCGGGAGCCACGGGTCGCGACGATCACCGGGGCACCCGGAGCGACGGTTCCCCGGGCCCGGTCGGCCGGACCCGGGGGCCCGACCGAACCGATGCCCGGCCACCGCCTGGCGGGGGACCGGTCACCGGCGGCCCAGGGGGTCGGGGACCGGCGGCGAACCGGCCGCCGGGCCGCCGTCCGGGCCCCCGGCGCCGTCACCGGTACCGGCGGTTGCTGTGGCGTCTGCGTTGTCGGAGCGGTCGGAGCGGTCGGAGCGGTCGGAGCGGTCGGAGCGGTCGGAGCGGTCGGAGCCGTCGGAGCCGTCGGAGCCTGCGGATTCGTCGGTGCCGTCGAGGAACTGCGTCGCGGCCAGCTCCGCGTACAGGTCGTCCCCCGCGACCAGTTCGGCGTGGGTGCCGACCGCCCGGACCCGACCGGCGTCCAGGACGACGATCCGGTCCGCCGCCGTCACCGTGGACAGCCGGTGCGCCACCACCAGCACGGTGGTGGCGCGGGCGGCCGAGGCCACCGTCTCCCGCAGCGCCGCCTCGTTCACCGCGTCCAGCTGCGAGGTGGCCTCGTCGAGCAGCAGCAGGCGCGGCCGGCGCAGCAGCGCCCGGGCGATGGCCACCCGCTGCCGCTCCCCGCCGGACAGCCGGGTGCCCCGGTGGCCCACCCGGGTCTCCAGGCCCTCGGGCAGCCGCGCCACCAGCGCGTCGAGGCGGGCGGTGCGCAGCACCTCGCGGATCTCCTCCTCCCCGGCGTCGGGACGCCCCAGCAGCAGGTTGTCCCGCAGCGTGCCGGAGAGCACCGGCGCGTCCTGCTCGACGTAGCCGATGGCGCCCCGCAGCCGGTGCAGCTCCCACTCCCGCAGGTCGGTGCCGTCCAGCAGGATCCGGCCCGCCGACGGCTCGTGGAAGCGCTCGATCAGCGAGAAGAGGGTGGTCTTCCCCGCCCCCGACGGCCCGACGAAGGCGGTCATGCCCCGCGCGGGTATGTCCAGGTCGATGCCGTGGTGCACGTCCGACAGGTCGTCGGCGTAGCGGAAGCGCACCCCCTCGAAACGCAGCGCCGCGGGGCCGGGGTCGTCCCCCTCGGGGCCGGCGGCACCGGCGGGCGCGGCCGGCTCGACCGGCAGCCGCCGCGTCTCGCCCATCCGGTCGATCGCCGCCGCGCCCACCTGGTAGCGGGTCACCGCCGCGACCAACTGCTGGATCGGCGCCATCAGGTAGAACACGTACAGCAGGAAGGCCACCAGGGTGGCCACGTCGATCGCGCCGGAGGCGACCCGGGCGCCGCCCACCGCCAGCACCGTGATGAACGCGGCCTGGATCGCCAGACCCGCCGTGTTCCCCGCGAGGGCCGACCACTTGGCGGCGCGCACGCTCTCCCGCCAGGACGCCTCGGCGGCCTCGTGCACGACCCGCTCCTCGCGGTCCTCGGCGCCCGACGCCTTGATCGTGCGCATCGCGCCCAGCACCCGCTCCAGGGTCGCGCCCATCGCCCCGACCGACTCCTGGGCCCGCTTGCTCGCCCGGTGGATGCGCGGCACGATCACCCCGATCACCAGCGCCGCGAGCGCGATCACCCCCAGGGTCACGCCCAGCAGCGGCGCGTCCACCACCGCCATCAGCACCACGGTGGCCACCAGGGTCAGACCGCCGGTGCCGAAGCCGATCAGGGAGTCGGTGGTGACGGATCGCAGCAGGGTGGTGTCCGAGGTGACCCGGGCCAGCAGGTCCCCCGGCTCGCTGCGGTCCACCGCGCCGATCCGCAGCCGCAGCAGGTGGGAGACGAGGGAACGACGGGCGTCCAGGACCACCGACTCGGCGGTGCGCTGCAGCACGTAACCGCCCACCGCGCCGATCACCGCGTTGGCCAGCACGAGGGCGGTCATCGCCACCAGGGCACCGGTGATCGCCCGCTCGGCGGAGAGGTTCTCGATCAGGGCCCTGGCCACCAGCGGGAGCGCCAGGCCGGTGGCCCCGGTGATCAGCGACAGCAGGGCGCCCAGGGCCAGGACGCGACGGTGCGGGCGCACCAGCCCCAGCAGCACCCGCCAGGGGGGCGGTTCCCCCTCGGGTCGCCGGCCCCGCCCGGCTGGTTTCCCCC
>NZ_VKHS01000448.1 GCF_014141525.1 Streptomyces calidiresistens | reverse complement strand
CTGCCGATCCCCGACCCCGCCCTGGTGGTCCTGATCGGTCCCGCCGGCGCCGGGAAGTCCACCCTCGCCGCCCGCCACTTCCGCCCCACCGAGGTGGTCTCCTCGGACGCCTGCCGGGCCCTGGTGGCGGACGACCCGAACGATCAGGCCGCCACCGGCCGTGCCTTCGCGCTGGTGGAACGGATCGTGGAGCTGCGCCTGGCCGGGGGGCGGACCACGGTGGTGGACGCGACGAACGTGCGCCCCGAGGAGCGCGCGCCGTGGGTCCGGCTCGCCCGCGACCACGACCTGCCCCGGGTGGCGGTGGTGCTGGACCTGCCGGAGGAGGAGTGCCTGCGGCGCAGCCCGGGCCGGCCCGGTCGGGAGGACGTGCCGGCCCGGGCGATCGGCCGGCAGCACAAGACGATGCGGCGGCACGCGGAGGGCCTGGCGAAGGAGGGCTTCGGCACGGTGCACGTGCTGCGGTCCGCCGCCGAGGTGGACGCGGCGCGCCTGATCCGGGTACCGCGGCCCGGCGACCTGCCGCACCTGCGGGGCCCCTTCGACCTGATCGGGGACGTGCACGGTTGCCTCCCCGAGCTGGTGACGCTGCTGACCCGCCTGGGGTGGGTGATCGCGCGGGACGGGCGGGAGCGCGCGGTGGGGGCCCGGCACCCGGAGGGCCGCACGGCGGTGTTCGTCGGCGATCTGGTGGACCGGGGTCCGGACAGTCCCGGCGTGGTGGAGCTGGTGGCGGGGATGCGCGCGAGCGGGGACGCGCTGTGCGTGGTCGGCAACCACGAGGACAAGCTCGCCCGCGCGCTCGCGGGCCGGAACGTGCGGAGGGGCCACGGCCTGGAACTCACCCTGGAGCAGCTCGCCGAACGGGAGGCGGCCGAGCCGGGGTTCACCGATCGGGTGCGCGCGTTCCTCGCCGAGCTCCCCGACCACCTGCGTCTCGCCGGCGGGGAGTTGGTGGTGGCCCACGCCGGGCTGCCCGAGCGGTACCACGGCCGGACCTCGCGCCGGGCGCGGGCCCACGCCCTGTACGGGGCGACCACGGGCGGGAGGGACGAGTACGGCCTGCCGGTGCGGTTGCCGTGGGCGGAGGACCACCGGGGCGCGGCGGAGGTGGTGTACGGGCACACGCCGGTGCTCCGGGCCCGGTGGGTGAACCGCACGATCTGCCTGGACACCGGCTGTGTCTTCGGCGGGGAGCTGACCGCGCTGCGGTGGCCGGAGCGGGAGGTGGTGTCGGTGCCGGCGGAGCGGGAGTGGTGCGCGCCGGTACGGCCGCTCGCCGAGGGCTGAGGCCGGGTCGGGCCCCACCCGGTCGGCGCGTTCCCCCGCGCCGCCGGTACCCCGGGTGAGGATGGGGGCATGGCTTTCCGCGTGGATTCCGAGACCGGCCGCCTGCGCCGGGTGATCCTGCACCGTCCGGGGTTGGAGCTCAAGCGGCTGACGCCGTCCAACATGGACGAGTTGCTCTTCGACGACGTGCTGTGGGTGCGGCGCGCCCAGCAGGAGCACGACGCCTTCGCGGCGGTGCTCCGGGAGCGCGGGGTGGAGGTGCACCTGTTCGGGGAGTTGCTGGGGGAGGTCCTGGCGATCCCGGAGGCGCGGAAGCTGGTGCTGGACCGGGTCTTCGACGAGTACGCCTACGGGCCGCTGGCCACGGGCCGGTTGCGCGAGGCGTTCGAGGGGTTGTCGATCCCGGCGCTGACGGAGGCGCTGGTGGGCGGGATGACCAAGCGGGAGTACCTGGAGGCGCATCCGGAGCCGACATCGGTGCGGTTCCACGTGATGGACCCCGACGACTTCCTGGTGGAGCCGCTGCCCAACCACCTGTTCACCCGGGACACCTCGGCCTGGGTGTACGACGGGGTGTCGATCAACGCGATGCGGTGGCCCGCGCGGCAGCGCGAGACGGTGCACTTCGAGGCGATCTACCGGCACCACCCGCTGTTCGCGGGGCCGGGGGCGGAGCCGTTCCGGGTGTGGTCGCAGGGGCAGGACGTGTACCCCTCCACCATCGAGGGCGGGGACGTGCTGGTGCTCGGGCACGGGGCGGTCCTGATCGGGATGAGCGAGCGGACGACGCCGCAGGCGGTGGAGCTGTTGGCGCGCGGGTTGTTCGCGGCGGGCTCGGCGCGGCGGATCGTCGCGCTGGACATGCCGAAGCGGCGGGCGTTCATGCACCTGGACACGGTGCTGACGATGATCGACACCGAGACCTTCACGCAGTACGCGGGGCTGGGGATGTTGCGCTCGTACACGATCGAACCGGGTCGGGGCGGGGCGGAGTTGACCGTCACCGACCATCCGCCGGAGCACATGCACACGGCGATCGCGCACGCGCTGGGGCGGGACCGGATCCGGGTGCTGACCGCGACGCAGGACGTGCACGCGGCGGAGCGCGAGCAGTGGGACGACGGCTGCAACGTGCTGGCGGTGGAGCCGGGCGTGGTGGTCACCTACGAGCGGAACGTGACGACCAACACGCACCTGCGGCGGCACGGCGTGGAGGTGATCGAGATCCCGGGCGGGGAGCTGGGGCGGGGACGCGGGGGCCCGCGGTGCATGAGCTGTCCGGTGGAGCGGGAGGCGGCGGAGTAGCCGGCCCGGAACGTTCCCGGGCGGGCGGCGTCGGCGCCGGTGGGCCCGCCCCGGGGACGTTCCGGGCTGTTCACCCATCTCCATGCATAGAGATGCTTGGCTCCGTATACACTTGCGGACCTGTCGTGCTCCCGACGCCCCGTGCCGGGCCGTGGAGCCGGTGCGAGACCCCGAGCCGAGGAGCCCTCCATGCCGATCGACCTCACCGGCCGTCACTTCCTGAAGGAACCGGACGTCACCGCCGAGGAGTTCCGTCACCTGGTCGAGCTGGCCGCCGAACTGAAGGCGGCGAAGCGGGCGGGCACCGAACGCCGCCGGCTGACCGGTCGGAACGTCGCCCTGATCTTCGAGAAGACCTCCACCCGGACCCGCTGCGCCTTCGAGGTCGCCGCCGCCGACCAGGGCGCCTCGACCACCTATCTGGACCCGGCGGGTTCCCAGCTCGGCCACAAGGAGTCGGTGCGCGACACCGCCCGGGTGCTGGGCCGGATGTTCGACGCCATCCAGTACCGGGGGGCCGCGCAGGCGACGGTCGAGGAGTTGGCCGCCCACGCCGGCGTGCCGGTCTACAACGGCCTGACCGACGACTGGCACCCCACCCAGATGCTCGCCGACGTGCTGACCGTGCGCGAGCACGGCGACCGGCCGCTGGAGCGGACCTCCTTCGCCTACCTGGGCGACGCCCGGGCGAACATGGGCAACTCCTACCTGGTGACCGGTGCGCTGCTCGGCATGGACCTGCGCGTCGTCGCCCCCCGGTCGCTGTGGCCGTCCGAGACGGTGATCGCCACGGCGAAGGCCCTCGCCGCCGGGTCCGGCGCCCGGCTCTCGCTGACCGAGGACGTGGCCGAGGGCGTGCGCGGCGCCCACTTCGTGGCCACCGACGTGTGGGTGTCGATGGGCGAGCCGAAGGAGGTGTGGGACGAGCGGATCGCGCTGCTGTCCCCCTACGCGGTGACCATGGACGTGCTGCGGGCCACCGGGAACGACGAGGTCCGGTTCCTGCACTGCCTCCCGGCCTTCCACGACCTGGGCACCGGCGTGGGCCGGGAGATCCACGCCCGGCACGGCCTGGAGTCGCTGGAGGTGACCGACGAGGTCTTCGAGTCCGAGCACTCGGTGGTCTTCGACGAGGCCGAGAACCGACTGCACACCATCAAGGCCCTCATGGTGGCGACCCTGGCCGGCCCCGGGACCTGACCCGGGGCACGACCCGACGCCCGGGGCCCGACCGGTCCCGACCGGCCCCGAGGTCGCCGTCCGTTCACCGGCCGCGGCTACAGTGCGCCCCGTCGGGGCCGTCCGGGGGTCCCGGGTCCGGAACCCCCGGACGGCACGGAAGAGGTGGGTCGGTGCGGGACGACGAACGACGGGAGGCCGACGGCTCGCTCCCGCGCGCGGAGGGGACGTGCGGGAGCGGCCCGGAGGGTCCGGCGCGGCCCCCGGAGGGCAACCCGGGCGCCTCCTCGGCGGGCCCCCCGGCGGACGGTCCGGCGCCCGGCCGGGCCGCCGGCGGGCCGGCCGGGCGGAACGCGCCGGTCGCGGGATCACAGCCCCCGCCGCGCCTGGCGACGATCGCCCGCGAGTGGGGCCGCATCGGCCTCCTCGGTTTCGGCGGCCCCCCGGCGCACATCGCGATGCTCCGCGAGACGTGCGTGGAGCGGCGGCGCTGGGTGGACCCGGAGCGGTTCGAGGACGGCATCGCGACCACCAACCTGCTGCCCGGCCCGGCCTCCACCCAACTGGCGATCCTCACCGCGTGGTGGCTGCGCGGCGCCCGGGGGGCGCTGGTGGGCGGGTTCTGCTTCATCGTGCCGGGCCTGATCCTGATCATCGCCCTGGCCGCGCTGTTCCTCGCGGGGAATCCCCCGGTCCCGGTCCGGGGCGCGGCGGCCGGGGCGGGTGCGGCGGTCGCCGCGGTGGCCGCGCACGCGGCGTGGCAGTTGATGCCGGACAGCCGGCGACGGGCGGTGGGGCGTGCCGCCCGGGCCCGCTGGTACGGGTATCTCGC